>JAOPUQ010000451.1 GCA_025963425.1 Modestobacter sp.
CGCGCTGGCGTTCGTGCTGTTCCTGCAGCCGGACATCGGGGCCTCGGCCCTGGCCGTGGTGTTCGGCCTGTTCAGCATCGTCCACGGCACCAACGCGCTGGTTCTCTCCGCCCGGGCCCATGAGGTCCGGACCGCGGGGCGACGGCTCGTGGACTCGTCCGCCTGACCCGGGACTGCGGCCGGCCTCTCCCCTGCTCGTGGAGAGGGTCGGCCGCAGTCGGAGGAGCTCATGAGAATCCCCGGGCCACGCTGGGAATGCCCGCCGGGGCTGCACATCCGGCTGAACGGAAACCTGACGGCTCGGATCACCGTCGACCACAGCGGGAAAACCCTCGTCCTGCAGGGCGTCCGATCGGCGCGGACCCTGCGCACCCTGAGCCGCGCGGTCGCGTCCTTCGGCGCGTTCGGCCGCTACGACCACGTGCTCCTCGACCTCACCCACTTCCGGGACGGGGCGCCCGAACTCGCCGCGGAGCTGGCGGCCGACGCCCGGCGATCCGCGGCGTCCGGCCGGAGCCTGGACTTCGTTCCGAAATCCCACCTGACCGCCCCGCCGGTCGTGAGCGACGCGCCGGAGAGCGGAGCCCACCGAGGGGGACGTCCCGATGCGGGGTGAGCGGGCGGGCAGCGCGGAGGCCCCGTCGTCGCCGGCTCCGGACCAAGGACCCGCGACGGTGCGGCCGGTGCGCGCTTCGATCCAGCCTCGACACTTCGTCTCCCCGGGAGAAGGCCAGACCATGACCATGCTGGACCCACGCGTGATGCACCACCCCGTCGTCCTGGAGCAGTTCGCCAAGCGCCAGGCGGACATCCAACTGCGCGTCGCCGACAAGATCACCGGCTTCGCCGGGTCGATGCAGTTCGTCTACCTGCACGCGGTGGTGTTCGCGGCGTGGATGCTGTTCATCGAGAAGAGCCCGTGGCCGACGCTGACGCTCATCGTGTCACTCGAGGCGATCTTCCTCTCGACGTTCGTGATGATCGGCCAGAACCGGCAAGCCTCCTTTCAACAGCAGAAGGCCGACAACGACTACTCGAACGTGGACAAGCTGTTGGAACAGAACACGGAACTGACTCACCGGGTGCACGAGTTGACAAAGGATTTGCACCAGCACGTTCTCGGCAGCTAACTTGCATCCACCACTCAGCGGGACGTCACCCGATAAACGGGTGACGTTGTGGCCATTGCCGATTGGCGTTGGCAATCCACGGCGGGAGGGAAGTCTCCGCCGGCGCCGCGTCCGCTGCACACAAGTCGTTGATCGACTGAGGTGGACCGGGGTGGACCGAGCGCGTCCCGTCTGGCTGAAGGCCGGGTCACACCGCTCGTAAGCCAGCGGGCGAGCGCCGCGCCCAGCGATGGTGGGGTGGCGACACATCGACCTTATTCGTCTGGGGAGGACGAGCTCGCGATCAAGCCCCGTTCGCTGTCTGCCAGCGTGATCGAGCCGCGCAGGTCCGCGCCGTCCTAAACCCCAGCAACGTCACTCACCACGCCGCGGAGCTGCATCAGCAGCCCTCCCCCGCCTCCGATGACGAGCAAGATCATGACCGACACACCTGATGCAGCCGGCCGCTCGCTTCCGCTGTCCAGCGCCTCGCTCGCTGACCCTTTGTCTTTCGGTCAGCGGCGCCTACGCGTGAGCATCGGACTGCCCCGTCCGTGAACGCCACCATCGAGCACGCTGCTTCGGGCGGCGATCCCGACCAGGTCGCCTCCACGTCCCGTCTGCCCTGCTCAGAGCCGCTTCTAGCGGACCCCGGCCGCTCTTAGAGATCGTTTCAAGATGAGGTCGGCGCACCTCCTTCGAGCCCCGGCGGGTCCTGCCGAGGCTGTGGTGGGTGATCGATGAGCTCGTGCCCGATGGGCTGTGGGAGCGGATCGAGCCGCTGCTGCCTGCCCCGAAGCCGCGCCGGCATCGCTATCCGGGGCGGCGGCCCATCGATGACCGGGCCGCCCTGGCCGGCATCGTGTTCGTCCTCAAGACCGGCATCACCTGGAACCAGCTGCCCACCAGCCTGGTCGGCTGCTCGGGAGTGACCTGCTGGCGGCGGCTGCGCGACTGGACCGAGGCTGGCGTGTGGCCGGCCCTGCACGAGCTGCTGCTGGCCGAGCTGCGCGCCGCCGGCGAGCTGGACCTGGACTGCTGTGCGGTCGACGGTTCGCACATTCGCGCGCTCAGAGGGGGGACCACGTCGGGCCGACCCCGGTCGACCGCGGCCGCCCCGGCTCCAAGCACCACCTGATCTGCGACGCCGGCGGCATCCCGCTGGCCGTCAGGCAACCGCAACGACATCACCCAGCTGATCCCGCTGGTCGACGCCGTGCCGCCCATCCGTGGCCGACGCGGCCGCCCGCGGCGCAAGCCGCGCGAGCTGTTCGCCGACCGCGGCTACGACCACGACAAGTACCGCCGCCAGCTGCGCGCCCGCGGCATCACTCCGCGGATCGCCCGCCGCGGCGTGGCCCACGGTTCCGGGCTGGGCCGCACCCGCTGGGTCGTCGAACGCGGCTTCGCCTGGCTCCACGCCTTCAAGCGGCTGCGCACCCGCTACGAACGCCGAGCAGACATCCACCTCGGATTACTCCAACTGGCCTGCGCCCTGATCTGCTATCGACAGCTGCCTGTCGTTCTGAAATGAGTTCTTAGCACCGAACTGATCCCCTCGTCAGGGGCGCGTCCGCCCGTCCTGCCGGCCAAACGCAGAGGCGGCTAGGCACCGCCGGGGCGAGGTAAGGGTCGGCTAATGGTGGTCAAATCGCGGCGAAATGCAGAGAGGCCCGCTCCGGATTTCCCCGGAACGAGCCTCTGACCTGCGGTTTCTCTGTCGGGCTGACAGGATTTGAACCTGCGACCCCTTGACCCCCAGTCAAGTGCGCTACCAAGCTGCGCTACAGCCCGAGCTCGAAGCGCCGCCCCGGTTGCCCGGGCGCGCTCGTTCGCTGCCGGGAAAGGTTACCGCACGGCCTGCGGCGCCCCGGCGACCGGTCACCCCTTCTTGTCGCTCCCCCGGCCCTCACGGACCTTGATCGACACGTCGATCGGCGTGCCCTCGAAGCCGAAGCGCTCGCGCAGCTTGCGCTCCAGGAACCGCCGGTAGCCCGCCTCGAGGAAGCCGGTGGAGAAGACCACGAACCGGGGCGGCCGGATGTCCGCCTGGGTGACGTACTTGATCTTCGGAGCGCGGCCACCACGGGCCGGCGGCGGGGTCTCCTGGACCAGCGCCCGCACGTAGGTGTTCAGCTCCGCGGTCGGCACCCGGGTCTCCCAGCCGGCGAGTGCGGCCTTCAGGTGATCGGACAGCTTGTTCACGCCGCGGCCGGTCACCGCCGAGATGTTCACCCGGCTGGCCCACTTGACCCGGGCCAGGTCGCGGTCGATCTCGTGCTCGAGCTGGGCATGCCGGTCCTCGTCGAGGGCATCCCACTTGTTGAACGCGATCACCAGCGCGCGGCCGGCCTCGATCACCTGGGTGATCACCCGCTGGTCCTGCTCGCTGATCACCTCGTCGGCGGCGAGCAGGACGACCGCGACCTCGGCGGCCTCGATCGCGGCCTCCGTGCGCAGGCTGGCGTAGTACTCGGTGCCGCTTGCGGTGTTGACCTTGCGGCGCAGCCCGGCGGTGTCGACGAAACGCCACTCCTGGCCGCCCAGGGTGACCAGGGAGTCCACCGGGTCCACGGTGGTGCCGGCCACCGAGTCGACGACCGAGCGCTCCTCCTTCGACAGTCGGTTGATCAGGCTGGACTTGCCGACGTTCGGCCGACCCACCAGCGCGACCCGCCGCGGGCCGCCCACGGCCTCGACCTCGCGCGGCGCCTCGGGCATCGCGTCGAGGACCAGGTCGAGCAGGTCACCGCTGCCGCGACCGTGCAGCGCGCTGACCGTGTACGGCTCGCCGAGCCCGAGCGACCACAGCTCTGCGGCGTTGGCCTCACCGCGCTCGTCGTCGACCTTGTTGGCCACCAGGATCACCGGGCGGTCGCTGCGGCGCAGCACGCGGGCGGCGGCCAGGTCGGTCTCCGTCGCGCCGACCGAGGCGTCGACCACCAGCACGATGACGTCGGCGGTCTTCATGGCGTACTCGGCCTGGCGGGCGATGGAGGCGGCCATGCCGGTCGCCTTGGGCTCCCACCCACCGGTGTCGACGACGGTGAAGGACTT
>JAOPUQ010000464.1 GCA_025963425.1 Modestobacter sp.
GCCCTGCCCTCCGTGCCGCCGGGCCGCCGGCCGTGGCCCGGGCGTCGACACCTTCCGCGGCTTCCGCGGCTTCCGCGGAGCGGTCCGCCGCCTGAGCGGGCGGCGGACCACTCGGCGCGTCAGGCCCGGCGGCGCCCCGCCAGCAGGAAGCCGCTGCCCAGGGCGAGCAGGGCCGCGCCGCCGGCCACCAGCGGCAGCGGGGTCACGCCGGTGTAGGCCAGCTGACCGGTGCTGGTGAGGGCGGTGTTCGTGCCGTCCGGGGCGGCAGGGGAGTTGCCGTCCTCGCAGGCGACCCCGTCGGAGTCGCGGTCCAGCTCGGGGCGGTAGCCCGGCTGGCCCGCGGTGATGGGGGCGGCACCCGCGGCCCGGGCCTCGTCACAGTTGGCGTAGTACGGCGCCGAGCCGGCCGCCAGGACCGTCGGCGGGGTAGTCGGCGCCGGGGTGGGCGTCGTGGTCGGGTCGGTGGCCGTGCACACCAGGCCGGTCACCGCCTCGAGCTGGGGGATCTTCGGCAGCAGCGGGCAGAGGACGGTCGGGAGCTGGTCACAGGTCAGCGTGGCGAGCTGATCGAGACCGGGGACCGTCGTCGGGAGCTGGGAGAAGACGCTCTCGCAGGCGGGCGCGGTCACCCCGTCGCCCCCGTCGCCGCCGTCGCCCCCGTCACCCTCGTCGCCCTCGTCGCCCTCGTCCTCCCCGTCCGTCTCGCAGAGAGGCAGGTCGCTGAGCGGGTCCTCGGCACAGACCGGCCCCTCGAGTGCCCCCTGCTGCGTCACCACATCGCTGGGCTGCGGCGTGGGGGCGTCGGCCGGGTCCGGTGAGCCTGCGTCACCGGGTGCAGCGTCATCGCTCGGAGCCGGGGCCAGCCCCTCGACCACGTCCGTCACGGTGCCGGTGACCTCGTCCAGCGGGTCGGCGCTCGCCGTCCCCGACCAGAGCAGCAGCATCGCCAGCGCCGCCAGGAGAGCGAGCGGCAGCTTTACGAACGTGGACATGGTCCCCCCGTGGGATCGATGAGCAGTGGCGTGATCTGTACCACCGAGTAACAACGACCAGCGAACCGGTCCGTCACGCAGGCGGCGCGCCGCCACGGAGAGTCAGTGACCGCTGTCAGCTGAGTCGGGGCAGCGGCTCCCGAGCTACCGGGCAGGACATGCACCGTGGACCGCCCCGGCCGCTCCCGAGCTCCGAGCCGGCGATCCGCACGACCTCGATCCCGGCGGCCTCCAGCGCGGCGTTGGTGACCGTGTTCCGTTCGTAGGCCACCGCCAGCCGCGGGGCGACGGCCAGGGTGTTGTTCCCGTCGTCCCACTGCTCGCGTTCGGCGGTGACCGGGTCCAGGCCGGTGTCGATCACCCGCAGCCGGTCGATGCCCATGGCGGTGGCGGCCGCGACCAGGAACGGCTGGGGACCGGTGACCGCGAGCTCGCTGTCGTCGGCGTCGTCGGGTACCTGGTCACCCGCGGTCACCGTCCAGGCCTGCAGGGAGTCCGCGACCGCGGGGTACATGACCATCGCGTCGACGTCGACCATCGTGCAGATGGTGTCCAGGTGCATGGTGGCGCGCTCCTGGGCGATCGGGACGACGAGCACCGTCTGCGCCAGCCCCCGCGCGAAGGCCCGCCGGGCCAGCCGCTCGGCCCCGCCCGCCGTCGTCCGCTCGCCGACGCCGACGGCCAGCACGCCGGGCGCGAGCAGCAGCACGTCCCCGCCTTCGAGGTGCTCGAGTTCGGACTCGTAGAGCTGCTCGGCGCCGGCGAAGCGCGGGTGGTGGCCGTACAGCGCGGCGGTCAGCGCGCTCTCCCGGTGCCGGGCCGGCATGGCCAGCGAGGTGACCGCGACCTCGTCGCCGACCCAGACCGAGGAGTCCCGGGTGAACATCAGGTTGGGCAGCGGCGGGACGACGAAGTCCCCGCGGCTCATGAGCTGGTAGGCCAGGCCCCGGCCACCGCGCAGCTCGTCGTGGGCCACTCCGGTGACGAGCGCTGCGGCCAGGTCCTCCGGCGCCAGGCCGGCCAGGTGGGCGGTGGTGGCGTGCCGCAGCGTGGCACCCAGCCGCGGGTCGTCGATCGCGGCGGCGATGACCTCGTCACGGGCGGCCGGAATCGCCATCACGTCGGCGAGCAGACGGTCCAGGTACAGCACCTCGACCCCGCGGGCGGTCAGCTCAGCGGCGAACGCGTCGTGCTCCTCCTGGGCCCGGGCCACCCACGGGACGCCGTCGAAGAGCAACTCGTCGTTGTTGCGGGGGGTGAGCCGGCGCAGCTCGGCGCCGGGTCGGTGCAGCAGCACGGTGCGCAGCCGGCCGACCTCGCTCGTCACCTGGTTCGCGGGAGCCGTCATGACCCGAGCCTGCCCGCTCCCGTCGGCGGCGCGTGGTCCACTACCGCGGTGAGCGCGACCGGCCCCCGCCCCGACCGTCCCGACCAGCCCCGCTGGCTGGTCGTCCTGCTCGCCGCGGGGCTGTCCCTGCTGATCGCCGGGGTGCTGCTCGTCCTCCTGCAGCTGGTCGGCATCGACCGGATCGACCAGCTCGGGTTCATCCTCGTGGTGATCGTGTCCGCGCTGGCCGGGGGCTCGCTGACCCGGTGGCTGGTGCCGAAGCTACCGCCGGTGCGCCGCTGACCCGACGGGCGATCAGGCGGTGGCGGCGGGGGAGGGCCCGGCCGAGGACGGCGGGGCGTCGGTGACCACCCAGTGCGAGACCCGGGTCAGCCCGCTCTGCTCCATCAACCGGCGCAGCGGCGCGACGGGCTCGACGACCTCGAGCTCACCGCCGAAGCGCTTCTGCTTGCGGGCGAGGTGCAGCAGCAGCTCGAGAGCCGCGGAGTCCATCGAGCGGACCTCGCTGAGGTCGACCCGGGACGGCCAGGACGCGGGGCGGACCGAGAGCCGGAACTCCCGGACGACGTCCTTGCCGATGTCCCCGGTGAACCGCAGCTGCCTCACCGGGGCGTCCTCCGCCAGCGTGATCGCGCTCGACGGTGCGGCGCGGCCGGTGTCGAGGGGAGGCATGCCCCACCCCTGCCCGGCGGCGGTCCCGGGAAAACGCCCGGTGGCGTGTCATTCCCCCTCGGGGCGCAGGGGCGGGAGACGCGTGGGTCAGTCCGGGAGCAGCACCCCGGGGTTGCAGATGCCCTGCGGGTCCAGCTGCTGTTTCACCGCGCGCAGCACGTCCACGCCCAGCACCCCGACCTCCTGGGCGAGCCACGGCCGGTGGTCCGCGCCGACCGCGTGGTGGTGGGTGAGCGTTCCGCCCGCGGCGAGCAGCGCGTCGGTGGCCGCGCGCTTGGCGGTCAGCCACTGCTGCATGGGCAGGTCGTCGTCCCGGTCGGCGAGCACGGTCACGTACAGCGAGGCACCGGTGGGGTAGCCGTGCGAGAGGTGGGTCATCACCAGCGGACGGCGGCCCGGTCCGGCCAGCGACTCGTGCAGCGCCCGGCGGACCGCGTCGTACACCCGGGGCAGCGCCGTCCACGTCGCGGCGGTCTCCAGCGTCTCCACCAGCAGGCCGGCGTCGAGCAGCCGGTCGCGCAGGTAGGGCGCGGCGAAGCGGTGCCGTACCCACGCCGCGCCCACCCGGCTGCCCAGCCGGATGGCCCCGCCGTCCTTGAGCACGGAGGTGGCCGCGCGCTGGCGGGCCCGCACGATCGTCGGCAGCCCCTCCCAGCCGACCACCAGCAGGCAGCCCTGCCCGTGCCGGCGACCGCGCAGGTTCGCCCGCAGCACGCGGGAGCCTGCGCCGCCGGACTGCAGCAACGTCGCCCGGGTCTCGTCGGGGTCCGACAGCCGGACGACGTCGGGCAGCAGGTCGTGCCGGGCGAGGCGCTGGAGACCGGCCAGCCCGGCGGCCCAGCTGCGGAAGGACCAGCCCTCGTAGGCCGTCGTCCGCGGCAGGGGGCGCACCCGCAGCCGCAGCTCGGTGATGATGCCGAGCGTTCCCTCCGACCCCAGCGCCAGGCCGAGCAGGTCGGGCCCGGCGGCCGAGGCGGGCGGCTTGCCCAGCTCGAGGACGCCGGTCGGGGTGGCCAGGGTGAGCCCGGCGACCAGGTCGTCGAACCGCCCGACGCCGGTGGAGGACTGCCCGGCCGAGCGGGTCGCCGCGTAGCCGCCCAGGGTGGCGAACTCCCAGCTCTGCGGCAGGTGCCCCAGGGTCAGGCCCTCGGGGGCGAGCGCTTCCTCCAGCGCCGGCCCGCGCATGCCCGGGCCGACGGTGACCAGCGAGGACGGCACGTCCAGGGCCTGCACGCTGCTCATCCGGCGCAGGTCGACGGCGACCACGGGCCGGTCGTCGGCGTCGGCGCCGGCCAGTCCGCCGACCACGCTGGTGCCCCCGCCGAAGGGGACGACGACGATCCCGCGGTCGCTGCACACGCGCAGCAGCGCGGCGGTCTGCTCGGTGCTCGCCGGGCTGAGGACGGCGTCCGGGGCGTCGGAGGCGTCGCCGCTGCGGCGGCGCAGCAGGTCCAGGTAGCTCTTGCCACCGGCGTGGGTGAGCCGGGTGGTCCGGTCGTCGGCGACGTGCTCCTCCCCGAGCAGCCCGACGAGCACGGCGCGGGCGTCGGCCGGCAGGCGGGAGGGCGCCAGCTCGATGGCGCGGACCGGCACCGGCGGGGTCGGGCGCGGCGTCCAGCCCAGCTCGCGGGACAGGTGCTTGCGGGCGGCCCTGGGCAGCGTGTTCGCCACATCGGGGTCCGCGGTGAGCTCCAGGACGCCCTCGTCGGTGCCGTCGGCGCCCTCTCGGGCGGCCACCGTGGCGACGCGGGCGCCCGAGGGGCCCCACCCCTGGATCGTCAGTTCCGGTTGCTCGGCCACGGCTACAGTCTGCCGGTGCCCGACGCACCCCCGACGTCGTGACCGGGCCCGGCCGGCTGACGTTCTCCCGGCGGGCCGCGGACCTGCAGGTCCTGACCGAGCGCGGCGTCGACGTCCTGGTCGTCGGCGGCGGGGTGACCGGCGCGGGCGTGGCGCTGGACGCCGCCGCGCGGGGGCTCACCGTGGCGCTGTGCGAGCGGACCGACCTGGCGGCCGGGACCAGCCGGTGGTCGTCGAAGCTGGTGCACGGCGGGCTCCGGTACCTCGCCCACGGCGAGTTCGGCCTGGCCCGGGAGAGCGCCCGCGAGCGCGCCGTCCTGATGGGGACGACGGCGCCGCACCTCACCCGGCCGCTGCCCTTCCTGGTGCCCGACGAGGCCGGCCGGGACGTGAGCGCGCTGGCCGCGCTGGGCGGGCGACTCGGGGACGCCGTCCGGATGTCGGTGCCCGGCGGCCGACGCTCGCTGCCGGGGACGGCCCGCGTGCCGGCCCCGGACGCCGCCCGGATGGTGCCCGGGCTGCGGCCGGGGCGCGGCGGCGTCGTCTTCTGGGACGGGCAGCTCATCGATGACGCCCGGCTGGTGGTGGCGCTGGCCCGCACCGCGGCCGCGTTCGGCGCCCGGGTGCTCACCGGGGTGACGGTCACCGGCGTCGACGGCCCGGCGGTGCACCTGGCGACCGACGACGGGGACTCGGCCGTCGTGCGGGCCGGGGTCGTGGTCAACGCCGCCGGGGTGTGGGCGCAGCGGCTGGCGCCCGGCATCCGGCTGGCGCCCTCGCGCGGGTCGCACCTGGTGCTGCCGGCCGCCGTGCTGGGGTCGCCGTCAGCCGCGTTGACGGTGCCGCTGCCGGGGTCGCGGTCCCGCTACGTTTTCGCGCTGCCCCAGCCCGGTGGGCCGGTCCACCTGGGCATCACCGACGAGCCGGTGTCCGGGCCGGTGCCCGACGACGATCCGGTGCCCAGCGATGCCGAGGTGGACCAGTTGCTGGCCACGGTCAACCAGGTGCTCTCCGTCCCGGTCGGCCGGGGCGACCTGGTCGGGGCCTACGCGGGGCTGCGGCCGCTGGTGCTCCCGGCATCCGCCGGAACGGGCCCCGGCGGCGCCACCGCGGACCTGTCCCGCAGGCACCTGCTGGCCTGGGACGGCCCGGTGCTCACCGTCGTCGGCGGGAAGCTGACCACCTACCGGGCGATGGCCGAGGAGACCGTGGATGCCGTCGTCGCCCGGCTGGGCCGGGGCGCGGTCCGGTCCCCGACCGCGCGGCTGCCGCTGGTCGGC
>JAOPUQ010000477.1 GCA_025963425.1 Modestobacter sp.
CGGTGATGTGGTCGTTGTGCCCGTGGGTCAGCACGATGCCGGCGACCTTCCGGCCGCCGATCGCCGCCACGATGGGCGCGGCGTCGTGCGGGGCGTCGATGACCAGCACCTCGTCGTCGTTCCCGACCAGCCAGACGTTGTTGTCGACGTCGAAGTCCTGCCCGTCGAGGCTGAAGACCCCGCTGATGACGGTCTTGTCGATGCGGGCCCGGCTCGGTGCGCTCACTTGTCGAACACCACGACCGACCGCAGCACCTCGCCGTGGTGCATCTTCTCGAACGCGGCCTCGACGTCGCCGATGCCGACCGTCTCGGACACGAAGGCGTCCAGGTCGAAGCGGCCCTGCAGGTACAGGTCGATCAGCATCGGGAAGTCGCGGCTGGGCAGGCAGTCGCCGTACCAGGAGGACTTGAGCGCACCGCCGCGGCCGAAGACCTCGATCAGCGGGAGGGTGATCTCCATGGTCGGGTTCGGCACGCCGACCAGGACGACGGTGCCGGCCAGGTCGCGGGCGTTGAACGCCTGCTCGTAGACCGCCGGGTGACCCACCGCGTCGATGGCCACGTCGACGCCGAACCCGCCGGTGAGCTCCTTGATCGCGGCGACCGCGTCGGTGTCCTTGGAGTTGACCGTATGGGTGGCGCCCATGCCCTTGGCCCATTCGAGCTTCTTGTCGTCGATGTCGACGGCGATGATCTTCGCCGCGCCGGCGAGCCGGGAGCCGGCGATCGCCGCGTCCCCCACGCCACCGCACCCGAAGACGGCGACGGTGTCACCGCGGCCGACGTTGCCGGTGTTGATCGCCGCGCCGACGCCGGCCATCACGCCGCAGCCGAGCAGGCCGGCCGCGGTCGGCGGGGCGGCCGGGTCGACCTTCGTGCACTGGCCCGAGTGGACCAGGGTCTTCTCCGCGAAGGCGCCGATGCCCAGCGCCGGGGAGAGCTCGGTCCCGTCGGCCAGGGTCATCTTCTGGGCGGCGTTGTGGGTGTTGAAGCAGTACCAGGGCCTGCCCTTGGCGCAGGCGCGGCACTCACCGCAGACCGCGCGCCAGTTCAGGATGACGTAGTCGCCCACCGCCACGTTCGTGACGCCCTCGCCGACCGCCGAGACGACGCCGGCCGCCTCGTGGCCGAGCAGGAAGGGGAACTCGTCGTTGATCCCGCCCTCGCGGTAGTGCAGGTCGGTGTGGCAGACCCCGCAGGCCTGCACGTCCACGACCGCCTCGCCCGGACCGGGGTCGGGCACGATGATCGTCTCGACGGAGACCGGGGCTCCCTTGCTGCGGGCGACGACGCCCTGCACCTCATATGGCATACCGCGAGCTTAGGTACCGCCCGAGCCGGGTGGCGCGGCCTCCCATGCGACGGAAGTGCCGCGCCTTCCGTCGGAGGTGTGGTGTACAACGATTCGGTCTCGGCGTCACCCGGATGTGGTGATGGGCCAGCCGACTGTGCAGCTCGGACGTAGCGTGCGCACGGCTCATGACCAGACTCACAGGTCAGCCCTGGCGTGCGTCCGATCCGGCGTCGTCGTCCCCGTTCCCGGAGGTCCATCCGTGGCAGTACCCAGCTTCCTGGCCCGCGAGCGCATCGTCGCCCGCCCGGGCTTCAACCGCTGGCTCATCCCCCCGGCGGCCCTCGCCGTGCACCTGTGCATCGGCCAGGCCTACGCCACCAGCGTCTACAAGGCCGCGCTCGTCGCCCACTTCGAGTCCAGCCTCACCGCCATCGGCATCATCTTCTCGATCGCCATCGTGATGCTCGGCCTCTCCGCCGCGGTCTTCGGCACCTGGGTCGACCGCAACGGCCCGCGCGCGGCGATGTTCACCGCCGCCTGCTTCTGGTCGGCCGGCTTCCTGATCGGCTCGCTGGGCATCGCGACCGACCAGCTGTGGCTGGTCTACCTCGGCTACGGCGTCATCGGCGGCATCGGCCTGGGTATCGGCTACATCTCGCCGGTCTCCACGCTGATCAAGTGGTTCCCCGACCGCCCGGGCCTGGCCACCGGCATGGCGATCATGGGCTTCGGTGGCGGTGCGCTCATCGCCTCGCCGCTGTCCCGCCAGCTGATGAACTGGTACGACCCGGCGTACGACGGCACCGCGGGCACCGTCCCCAGCGGCCACGCCGTCTCGCTGCTCTTCCTCACCCTGGGCCTGGTCTACCTGGCCTTCATGATGTTCGGCTCCTTCATCGTCCGGGTGCCGGCCGACGACTGGAGGCCCGAGGGCTTCGACCCCTCGAAGGTCAAGGCCAGGGCGCTGGTCACCACCGACCACGTCTCCGCCGGCAACGCCATCAAGACCCCGCAGTTCTGGCTGCTCTGGATCGTGCTGTTCTGCAACGTGACCGCCGGCATCGGCATCCTCGAGCAGGCCAGCCCGATGATCCAGGACTTCTTCCGCGACGGGGACGCCTCGACCGTCGCGGTGACCGCCGCCGCCGGGTTCGTCGGACTGCTCTCGCTGTTCAACATGGGCGGCCGGTTCGTCTGGTCCTCGACCTCGGACTTCATCGGCCGCAAGCCGATCTACATGGTGTACCTCGGCGTCGGCATGGTGCTCTACGTCCTGCTGGCCACCATCGGCAGCTCCGCGACCTGGCTGTTCGTCATCCTGGCCGCCATCATCATCAGCTTCTACGGTGGGGGGTTCGCGACCATCCCCGCGTACCTGCGCGACCTCTTCGGCACCTACCAGGTCGGCGCCATCCACGGCCGGCTGCTGACCGCATGGGCGGCTGCCGGTGTGGCCGGTCCGCTGATCGTCAACCGGGTGCTCGACACCCAGGGCACCCCGGGTGAGCTCGTCGCCGGCAACTACCGCCCGGCGCTGTTCATCATGGTCGGCCTGCTCGCCGTGGGCTTCGTCGCCAATCTGCTGGTGAAGCCCGTGGCCAGCAAGTGGCACGAGCCCAAGGGAATCGACACCCACCCCACCAGCCCGGAACGGAGCGCCGCCCGATGAGCTCGACGAACACCCCGCAGGGGAGCACCCACACCCCCACCGGCCTGATCGCCTTCGCCTGGGCCCTGGTGGGCCTGCCGCTGGTCTACGGCCTGTACCAGACCATCAAGACGGCCAGCTCGCTGTTCGGCGGCTGACCCGCGCGTCCCGCACTGCCCACAGCGCCCCGGCCGCACAGCGGCCGGGGCGCTGTGGCGTTGCAGGACCCGGTCGATCATCTGCTGGTTGCCAGTGGCACGGCTCGACATGCCCCGCCGCTGGCACGACACCGATGATCAACTCGCGCTGGTGCGCCTCAGCGGCGGCAACGGCAGGTGGGCCGACAGGTCGGCGCGGTTGCCGCTGGCGCTGACCCGGCCCTCCCGCACCGCCTCGGCCCAGGTGCTGGCGCCGGTGGCCAGCCGCAGCCAGGTCGCGGCGTCGGTCTCCACCACGTTGGGCGGGGTACCGCGGGTGTGCCGCGGCCCGGGCACGCACTGCACCGCCACGTACGGCGGCACTCGCAGCTCCACGGACCGGCCGGGCACCTGCTGCGCCAGCCAGCGCGCCGAGGTCTTCACCGCCACCCCCAGCACCGGGCGCGGCGGCTGTTCGGCCTCCCCGGCCAGCCACGCCGCGGTGGGCGCCAGCGCGGCGCGCACCGCTTCGGCGGAGATGGGCGAGACGCCGGCCATCAGCTGGTCGGGACGGTCCCCGCCGGCACCGTGCCGACCGCGGCCTCCGGAGAGCCGAAGAGCGCCGGCAGGGTGGCGGTCCAGGCGGCGCGGAGCTCGTCCAGTGACAGCTCGAACAGGTCGGTCAGCACCAGCGCGTCGCCGCCCGTGGTGCCGAGCTCGGTGACCGGCACCCCGGTCGCCTCGGCGGCGGCGCGCACGGCCGCCGGGTCGGCGGTGGTGACGACGGCGCGGGCGACCGACTCGGCCAGCAGCGCCGGGAACACGTCGCCCGGCAGGGTCAGCGTCGCGCCGACGCCGTAGCGGAGCGCGGACTCGGTGAGCGTCTGGGCCAGCCCGCCGTCGGCGAGGTCGTGGGCGGAGCTGACCAGACCGTCGTCGGCCAGGGTGGCGAGCAGCTCGCCGAGGGCCCGCTCGGCGGCGAGGTCGAGCCGCGGCGGCAGCCCGCCGAGGTGCCCGTGGACGACGGCGGCCCAGGCCGACCCACCGAACTCCGGCCGGGTCTCGCCCAGCAGCAGCACCGTCTCGCCGTCGGCCCGCCAGCCGGTGGGCACCCGGCGGCGGACGTCCTCGTGCACACCCAGCACCCCGATGACCGGCGTCGGATTGATCGGCACGTCCCCGGTCTGGTTGTAGAGGCTGACGTTGCCGCCGGTGACCGGCAGGCCCAGCTCACGGCAGCCGTCGGCCAGACCGCGGACCGCCTCGGCGAACTGCCACATCACCTCGGGCTCCTCCGGGGAGCCGAAGTTCAGGCAGTTGGTGACCGCCAGCGGCCGGGCACCGGAGACGGCGACGTTGCGGTAGGCCTCGGCCAGGT
>JAOPUQ010000482.1 GCA_025963425.1 Modestobacter sp.
GCTCCGTCCGCGGGCGGGCACGCCCGGCCGCCCGGCCCCACCCCGGCAGGCAGAGCCGGACGACGTCCTGCGCGACGTCGCCGGGGTCCTCGGCGGCGAGCGCGGAGGCGGGGGCCCGCCGGCCCGGCAGACCGGCCCGGAACTGCCGCAGGGCACCGGTCTCGGTCGGGGGCGGTGTGTAGACGTCGACCCGCACCCCGCTTCCCCGCACCTCGGCGGCCAGCGTCCGCACCAGGGCGTTCTCCCCGGCGCGCGACGCGAGGTACGCGCCGGCGGCGGGGATCGGCCAGTCGGGCAGCGCGGAGGTGACGACGACGAGATTGCCCTCGCGCTGGTCGAGCATCACGGGGACGACGTGCCGGGCGACGAGCGCCGGCCCGAGGACGTTGACCTCGAACGCCGTCCGCAGCTCCTCCGGGTCCACGTCCCAGACGAGGGCGGCCTCGGGCAGGTACCCGGCGCAGTAGACGACGTGGTCCAGCCGGTCGAATCGCCGGAGGGCCTGCCCGGTCATCTCCGCCACCGATTCCGGGTCCCGGACGTCCACGACGCAGGACAGCGCCTCGCCGCCCTCGGCAGTGACCAGCTCGCTGACGCGCGCCACCTCGCTCCTGGTACGGGCGGCGACCACCACCGACGCCCCGAGCCTCCCCAGGAAGACCGCCGTGGCAGCACCGATGCCGCGACCGCCTCCGACGACCATCGCCACGTGCCCATCCAGCACCGGCATCCGCGTCCGGCCAGCCGACATCACGCCGACGCTCCCGCGACGTCCCCGGGGCTCTCCGCGTATCCGAGGCGGCCAGCCAGCTTCGCCACCTCGGGGGACAGTCGTCGGCCGTCCCGCCGCCAGGGCAGCCGGTCCTCGAGGGACGGCGGCCCGCCACTCCGGGGCTTCCTCAGCTCGGGCTGCTGGAGGAACGACGGATCGTTGCCGAAGCGCGCCCCCGGCGGCCCGAGGTGGGCGAACGGCGAGCGCTCCGGATGCAGCATCGCGTCCGCGGTCCCGCTGTCCACGGGCAGCCGGAAGTGCCGCGCGATCGAGGTCAGCACGCGGCGGGGGTCGCTCAGCAGGTTCTCGGTGCGGATCCGGACCCGCCGGTCACCGGGTATGCGGGTGAGCGCGGCGACGATCGTGGCGTGCGCGCGGAGCCACAGTCGCTTCGGGTCCAGACAGCTCTCGCCGCCGCTGTCGTCGACCGCGCCCTGGAGCGCCATCCACCGGCGCGCGGCGGGCATGTCCAGCATGGACAGCGAGTAGCTGACCGGGTGCCGGACGAGGTGCACGTAGCGGGCGGAGGGCCACCTGTCGATCAGCCACTCCAGACTGACCCGCTCGTACCCGACCGCCGGGCTCTTCTCGACCATGGGGAGGGAGCGCACCCAGTCCTCGAGCAGGGACCACATGTCGTCGGTCGCGAGGCCCAGGTGGCGGTCGATCCACCACCGCGCGGCCCGGACCGCCCCCGCCGTCTGGTCGCCGAACCGGAACTCCGCGACGGCGCGGAGGAGCCCCTCGGTTCCCAGGGCCCGTCCCCACCCCTGCCTGACCCGCCACTCCAGGAGCGTCGCCGCCGTCGCCAGGTTGGTCTCCGGGACGTCGACCAGCCCGGGGTGCGGAGCGAGGATGAACAGGGGCGTGTCCAGCGGGCCCGGCGCCGTAGCGGGGGCGCGCGACGGCCTGCCCGCCGGGCTGCGCAGCGCCGAGGTCGGCACGTCGTCACCAACCGAGCCGGACGGGCGACCGGCCGGCGGGGCTCCGGTGCCACGACCGGTCCGTTCCGGCCCCCCACGCCCACGCACCCGTCGACCGCGGGCCGGCCCAGGGCACGCCTCTCCCGTCCGTCAGCCACTCGTCGAGCCGCTCGGTCGGCGACCAGCCGAGCATGGCCGACGCCTTGCTCCCGTCGAACCGCTCCGGCGTCGGGGCGCCGTCCTGGAGGCCCTGGGGGCCCCATCCGTCCCCGAGGGCCCCGTACAACGCCTCGACCAGGTCCGACACCGTGCACGGTTCGTCGCCGGCGACGTTGAACGCCTCCCCCGCGGCGACGCGGCTCGTCCCCGCCAGGACCAGTGCCCGGGCCACGTCCTCCTGAGCGACCCACTGCATCACCCCCAGCCCCTCGTAGGCGGCGAGCGCCGCGCGCGGCCGGCCGCGGACGTCGGCCGCGATGCGCTCGGGCAGCCCCTGTCCGGAGCCGTACCGGAGGGTGGACCGAAGCAGCACGTAGTCGAACCGGCGCCGGTCGGCGTACCGCGCGACGGCGTTCTCGGCCTCGATCTTCTGCTGGCCGTAGATCCGGGTCGGCCAGCCGCCGTGCGCGCGTCGGGGGAAGCCCTCGGTGATCGGCCACCGGGCCGGAGGAACAGGGGCGTAGACCTGCACGGAACTGAGCAGGACGACGCGCTGCCCCTGGTCCAGGAGCTCCAGGAGGTTCAGGGGCCGGTCGAGGTTCTCCTCCTGCATCGCGCTCACCGGTTCACCGGACGTGCCGTCGGCGTCGGCCACCAGGTAGACGACGTCGACGTCCGGCACCACGCGGCGCGCGTCGTCCCCGGAGTCCGGGTCGCCGGTCACCGTCCGGATGCCCTCCTCCTCGAGGAGCTCGACGAGCCGCCGGCCGAGCTCGCCGTCGGGGTCGCTGACGAATGCGGTCATGTCACAGCCCCTCTGCCTCTCCGGCACCCGCGGCGGCCGACGACCGGACCTCCCCGGCGCCGGACGGGACCGGCCGGAGCCGCCGCGGTTGCGGTACCCCGACGACCCGGCCCCTGTCCTCGGTGGCGGCCCGCGCCCCGCGCCATGTCCGCCAGACCCTCGCGGAAGGAGAACCGGGGCCAGAAGCCGAGTTCATGGCGGACCTTCGTGGTGTCGTAGGGGTACCAGAAGCGGTCGGACAGCGCCCGGCCCCCTCCTCGTCCGCGGGCGCGTTCGCCAGACCCGCGGCGGACCGGACCACCTGCTCCATCGAGGGCAGGCTCAAGGCGGCCGGTCCCGCCACGTGGAAGACCTGACCGGCCGCGGCCTGCTCGTCGGTGAGCAGCACGATCAGGTTCACGAGGTCGGAGACGTGGACGTACTGGCGGGCTGGTTCCGCCTCGGTCCGCCGAGGTCGCCGGCCCCCGTCCAGCGCCCGGTCCAGGACGTCCTCGATCAGCGGGGCGGCGGGGCCGTAGCAGGTGGCCGACCGGAGGATGGTGTGCCGGAACCCGGCGTCGGCGGCCGCTCGGGTTACCAGCCGCTCGGCGGCGAGCTTCGAGCAGCCGTACGGCCGGAGGAACCGCGGGCCCGCCGGTCCGAGCGCGGCCGTCTCCGTCAACGGCCAGGCCTCCGGCGCGAAGGCGCCGGAGTACACCGCGGTCGAGCTCAGCAGCAGGAAGTGCCCCAGTGTGCCGGCGGCGCGGCAGGCGTCGAGCAGGTTCTCCGTACCGCGCACGTTGACCCGGTGCAGCACGTCGTCCCGCGCGCCCGGCAGCGCCGCCCCCAGGTGCACCGCGGTGGTCACACCCGCGACGGCGTCGCGGAGAGTGCCCGGGTCGGTCAGGTCGCCGGGGACGACGTCGACCGCGCCGGAGAGCTCGGCCACGGTGTCCGGCTGCGCGAGCACCCATACCGAACCGAAGCGGGACTGCAGTTCCGGCAGCAGGTGCATGCCCACGAACCCCGTCGCCCCGGTGAGCAGGAGGTCGCGACCGCGGCGGGCCGGCGAGCTCCGCCGGCCGGCGACCCGCGCCGGTGCCCGGTTCCGCGCGGCAAGCGTGCCCGGCCGG
>JAOPUQ010000486.1 GCA_025963425.1 Modestobacter sp.
TGAAGTCGAAGACCAGCTTGTCGCCGTCCTTGGTCAGCTTCAGCACGATCTTGTAGATGCCGCGGTCCCCGGACCGGGCGGAGTCCTGGTGGGCCACCGAGGTCCACGAGCCGTCCGGCAGCTCGCGGAGCTTGGCCCGCAGCCGGGACTCGGCGTCGTCCATGGTGCGGCGCATGACGGCCTTGACGACGTCGGCGCCGTACTTCTCGCACAAGGCGCGCAGCCGCTCGTGGGCGACGTTGTTCGCGCCGATCTTGGCCCGCAGGTCCAGGGCGACCAGCTTGGGCACTCGGGAGCGGCGCAGGTAGACGTCCTCGACGTCGTCCCGGATCTCCCCGGCCTCGACGATCTTCACCGGCGGGGTCGGGACCGACTCCCAGAAGACGTCGGTGGCCCCGACCGACCAGCTGCCCGGCGAGACCCCGCCGAGGTCGACCTGGTGGGCGACCGCGCCGGTCCAGGCGAAGAGCTCGCCGTCGATGAACAGCGGGGCGAAGAGGCTGACGTCGTTCTGGTGCAGACCGCCGCCGACCCACGGGTCGTTGCACAGGAACATGTCGCCGGGGCCGATGCCCGGGCGGGCGGCGCGGTGGCGCAACGTCCAGTTCGCCGCCATGTCCAGGGAGGCCGCGAGCTCGGTGTTGTAGAGGCCGACCTGCACCACGTCGCCGACCTCGTCCATGATCGCGGCGTCGAAGTCGTTGCAGTCGGTGACGACGACCGAGCCGGACATCCGCTTGAGCGCCTCGCCCATCTCCTCGGTGATCGAGGTGAGGCGGTGCCGGATGACCTCGTAGGTCAGCGGGTCGAGGGCGTCGACGGTGGCCCGGTCGACGTCGTGCAGCCGGACGGCGTCGCCGACGACGCGACGGGTCTCTGCCGGGGACGTCGGCAGGTTCGCGAACTCCTCGGAGCCGGCGACAGGGATGACGGGCATCTGCGGAGTCCTCTCAGGCCTGGGTGTAGCGGATGACGAGGTTGCCGAGGCGGTCGACGCGGCCGACGCAGCCCTCGGGCAGCGCGACGGTGGTGGTGGGCGCCTCGACGATGGAGGGCCCCTTGAGCTCATGGCCGGCGGCCAGGTCGCGGTAGTCGTAGATGTCGGCGTCCTGCCAGCCGCGGCGGGCATCCAGGAACACCCGGCGGCGGCTGCTGGGCACCGGATCGCCGGTGGCGGCGCCGACCTCCGCGAGGCGCGGGCGGATCGGCAGCACGCCGACCGCCTGGGTCCGGTAGGTGATCAGCTGGAGGCCGGCCTCGGCGAAGCCCGAGCCCTTGCCGTAGAGCCGCTCGTAGCGGGCGCTGAAGGCCTGGCCGACGTCGTCGAGGCCGGCTCCGTCCAGCTCGCCGGTGGGCACCGGGGTGGACACCTCGGCCAGCTGCATCGTGTAGCGCATGTCGGCCTCGTTGCGGTACTCGACGTCGGAGAAGCGCAGCGACTGGGCCGACAGCCTTCCCTCCAGCTCGGCGCGCAGCTGGCCGAACGCCGCATTGAACTCCTGCGGCGCCGGCGGGAAGTTCGTCGGCGAGGACAGCTCGGCGGTCAGCACGATGTCCGAGGCGGCCAGCCCGTAGGCGGAGAAGACCGCCGCCGTCGGGCCCAGCGGGACGACGACCTCGGCGACCTCGAGGTCGGCGGCGTAGCTGGCGCAGTGCATCGGGCCGGCGCCGCCGTACGCGTAGAGAACGAAGTCGCGCGGGTCCTGGCCGGAGGTGACGACGACCTTGCGCACGAGGTCGGCGGTCTGGGCGTTCTGGATGGCGTAGACCGCGGCCGCGGCCTCGTCCACCGTGAGACCCAGCGGCTCGGCGATGTGCGTGCGCACCGCCTCGGCGGCGAGCTCCTTGGACAGCGCCTTGCGCCCGCCGAGGAAGTTGTCCGGGTTGATGATGCCCAGCAGCAGGTCGACGTCGCTGACCGTCGGCTCGGTGCCGCCCTCGCCGTAGCAGGCCGGGCCGGGCCGGGCGCCGGCGCTGCGCGGGCCCACCCGCAGGTTCCGCCCGGCGTCGACCCAGGCGATCGCACCGCCGCCCGCCCCGATGGTGTGCACGTCGACCATCGGCACGTTGAGCTGGTACTGGTTGAGGACGGTGCTCGTGGTCGAGACCGCTGCCCCGTCGACGACGAGGCCGGCGAGGAAGGTCGTCCCGCCCATGTCCGTGGAGATGACGTTGCGATGGCCGAGCTCGGTGGCCAGCCGGGTGCAGCCGACGACGCCGCCGGTGAGCACGGAGCCGATCGTGGTGATGGCCCGCGAGGGAGCGTCACTGGAGTCCACGCAGCCACCGGAGCCCTGCATCACCAGCAGGGAGCCGGCGAAGCCGCGGGAGCGCAGCTCGGCCTCGAGCGGGCGCAGGTAGTCACGCAGCCGGGGGCCGACCTGGGTGTTCATGATCGTCGTGGCGCTGCGGGCGTACTCCCGGATGCGCGGGCTGACGTCGCTGGAGAGCGCGACGTACATGCCCGGCGCCTCCTCGGCAATGAGCTCCCCCACCCGTCGCTCGTGAGCTGGTTCCCGGAAGCTCCACAACAACGAGACGGCGATCGCCTCGGCGCCGGCGGAGACGAGCTCGCGGATCGCGCGGCGGGTGCCCTCCTCGTCCAGCGGGACGATCTCCGCGCCTTTGTGGTCGACCCGCTCGTCGATCTCGCGGACGAGCTGCGGGGGGACCAGCGGCTGGGGCTTGTCGGTGCGGACCATGTCCTGCACCTGGTCCGAGCCGAGCCCGGCGTAGCGCCCCTCCAGGTTCATGATCGCGATCGAGTCGGCATGACCGCGGGTGGTCAGGAAGCCCACCGTGGCGACGTCCCCGGTGACCAGCGCGTTCAGCGTGGAGGTCGTGCCGTGGACGATGTAGTGCGTGTCCGCCAGCAGGTCCGCGGGCTGCACGCCCAGGGCGCCGGCGAGCTCGTCGAGCACGGTGAGGAAGCCCTGCGAGAAGTCCGGCGGGGTGGACGGCGCCTTGGCGCCCGCCACCCGGCCGGTCTCGTCTGCCACGAACGCATCGGTGAACGTGCCCCCGATGTCGATCCCGATCACGTACGCCATGGCGTCTCCCACGATGAGGGTCCGTCCGACCGGACGACTGTGGCCCGCATCACGTGACGCGGGCCACTGACTGAAGCAGAAAGGCTTTCCGCCGTCCAGTAGCTAACTCTGCTGAACAGAGAGTTCGGATCAGGAGCTCGGCAGGATGAACACCAGCCAGGTCACCATGGGAGCTGTGACGGCCATGCTGATGCCCCAGGCCAGCATCGTGCGGAACAGCTTCGGCTGCTCCTCCTCCGGCGCGTTGGCGAGGGTCAGGGCGCCGACCGAGCTGAAGGGGGTGGAGTCCACCACCGTGGCGGAGATGGCCAGCGCGATGATCATCGCTGTCACGCCCACCTCGCCCTGGGCGAGGAAGGGTGCCGCCAGCGGGATCAGCACCGCGACCAGGCCGGCACTGGAGGCGAAGGCCGACGTGAACGCCCCCACGACGCAGAGCAGGAAGGCGGTCAGCAGCGGAGCGCCGAGCCCGGCGATGCCGTTGCCGATCACGTCGATGGTGCCGTAGCGCTGCAGCGCGCCGACATAGGTGACCACGCCGCAGATCAGCAGCACGACCGACCAGACGATCCGCCGGTCGGCGTTCGCGACCCGGTCGGGGAAGGCCAGGTGCAGCAGGGCGGCGGCGATGAGCGCGAGGAAGCCGATCTCCAGGTCGAAGACCAGCGCCCCGATCGCCACGCCGAGGATGATCAGCATGGTGACCACCTGGTCGACCCGGAGCGGCGTGCGCTCGGCGTCGAGGCGCGGCGGCGCCGTGTCGACCGCCCCGGTCCGCTCGACGGCGGCACCACGGGCTCCGGTTCCGCCGCCGACGGCGACGTCACTGCTGCCCACGCCGCCGATCACCGGGTCCTCGACCGCCGGTCCGGGCACCCGGGCCGGGTCGCCGCCGGAGCCGAGCGCACCGGTGACGTCCGGCAGTCGCCGCCCGCGCTCGCGGAGCAGCGTGCGGCCACCGAAGAGCAGGTAGATGACAACGGCGAGCCCGACGTTGTACGCGGCGTTGCCGAAGAACAGTTCGGCCGCCGACAGCTCGAGGCCGTTGGCCTCGGCCGACTGGCGGACGATGATGGCCAGTCCGTTGAGCGGCGAGAAGTTCCCCAGGCACGACCCGTGCATGACCATGAGCGCGGCCATCCGGCGGTCGATGCCGTACCGCGCGCCCAGCCGCAGGCACAGTGGGGCGAGCATCGCGACGCCGGCCGGACCGAGGGCGCCGGCCGTCGTGGGGACGGCTGAGAAGAAGAAGATCATCCACGGCACCAGGGCCGGGCGATCGCCCAGCAGGCCGACCGCCCGGTCGATGACCCATTCGAGGGTCCCGTTGACCGCCGCGAGGCCGAACAGGTACGTGACGCCGACGAGCAGCACGAACAGGTCGGGCGGGAACCCGGCCAGCAGCTCCTTGACGGTCTCGTGGGCGACGAGCGTGCCGACGAAGAACGTGGCGATGAGCGCCAGTGCGCCGATGTTGACCGGCCGCAACGTCCCGATGACGAAGACGAGCACGAGCCCCACGACGCCGATGACGTGGATGGACACGGAGAACTCCTCTGTTCGGTGGCGAACGACGGAGGAACGGGCCGTTCCGCGCCACGACGGGCGACGCCTGTCTCTCTGCGGTGCGGAAACCATTTCTGCCAGGCTCACCACGCAGTGTCAAGCGTCACAGCGGGCCGGAGGTGGTCCGCGGGTGCGGCGCCGCGGTTGACGGCACGTCGGGCCCGTGTCAGATTCCGTGCCACAGAGCACATGTCCGCTCAGCGGAGAGAGCGATCGCGAGGAGGCCCCCGTGCCGGAGCTCGGCCGGCACCCCCGGACCGGCGCCGACCTGCTCGTCGAGTGCCTGACCGCCGAGGGGATCGACCACGTCTTCGGTGTTCCGGGGACCACGGTCATGGACGTTCTCGACAGTCTCGCCCGGCAGGAGACCGTCCGGTTCGTCTCGACCCGGCACGAGCAGGTCGCGGGCTTCATGGCCGACGGCTTCTCGAGGTCCGGCGCCGGGGTCGGCGTCTGCCTGGCCTCGCGCGGACCGGGTGCGGCCAACCTCGCCATCGCGGTGCAGAACGCCTACGACGAGTCGATCCCCCTGCTGGTGCTGATCGGGCAGGTCCCCGGCGGGATCGTCGAGCGGCGGGCGTTCGAGGAGATGGACGTGCTCGCGACCTTCCGGCCGTTGACCAAGTGGGCCGTCGAGGTCCACCAGGTCCAGCGTGTTCCCGAACTCCTGCAGCGGGCCGTCCGCACCGCGGTGTCCGGCCGGCCGGGGCCGGTGCTCGTCTCGCTGCCCCTCGACGTCCTGCAGGCCGCCGTCCCGGCCGG
>JAOPUQ010000492.1 GCA_025963425.1 Modestobacter sp.
GCACACCAACAGGAAGGTCCGGGACATCGCCGACCACCTGGTCGCCACCGGCGAACTCCCGCTGCGTTGACCGCGCAGGGACTCCGGCAGCCCCGTACGTGAAGCACTGGCGTGGACGCCGCCGATCCGGAACCCTCGCACACCCCCTCAGCAACCGCCGCGGCTTCCCGGGAAGCTGCGGCGGTCAGGCCCCGCCGCTCCAAACGCACGGGGCGGCGGGGCCGCCCTCCTCGGCACCCTGATGACCCGCCGCGACGGCGGTGGTGCGGTGGTAGCCGCGGCGACCGCGGGGTGGGCGGACGGCCGGGCACGCTGGTGCATGAGCCCCGCGGCCGCGGCAGCCGGGCTCCCCGCTGACCAGCTGTGCGAGAACTCCACCGTCAGCGTGTAAGAGCTCCGCGCTCAGGGCCGATGCGCTGCAGGTCAGAGGAACGGTCAGCGCCCCAGTAGTTGCTCACCGTTGGTCCCGGGAAGCGCGCAGGAAAGGCCCCGCGAGAAGTCTGGCGGAGCCTTTCCGGAGCGTTGAGGGTGCCATTCGGCCCGGCGCCCGGCGCCGGGGGCCGCCGGCGGCCCGATCGAGCCATTCCGGGCATGGCACAGGCCTCGACCGCACGACTCGGTGACCGGCACCCACGTGAGCGACCTCACCGACCACAACGGTCGGCAGTCCTACCGATCTGGTCGGTTGTCCGTACGGTAGTCGGCATGGCGCGAGCGTTCCGGCAGCAGATCGACGAGGGGATTCTCGACCAGGCGGCGGCACTGTTCGCCCGCCGCGGGTTCGCGAAGACGTCGGTGCAGGAGGTGGCCGACGCCGTCGGCCTGTCCAAAGCCGGTCTGCTGCACCACTTCCCGAGCAAGGACGCGCTGCGCGAGGCGGTCCTCGCACACGCGGACACCCTCGGGCAGCGGATCCTCGACCACGTACAGGACCTGCCGCTCGGCCCCGCACGGGACCGGCGGGCCGTGGAGGTCCTCGTCGACGTGGCCCTTGCCCACCCCGGGATCGTCGCCCTGATGCTCGCGCCGGCCACGCAGCTCGGCGCCGACGCCGGCGACGTGGGGAGCCCCCGGTCCGCCTCGGCGCTGCAGGCCTTCGGCGTCGACCCCGACACCACGGACCCGCAGCGGCTCGTCCGGGTCGTCGGTGCGCTCGCCGCGCTGGCCGTCCTGACCCTCGCCGCCCACCAGGCGGACCAGACCACCGCGTGGCGGCAGCACATCGTCGCCACCTGCTTCGACGCGCTCGGCCACCGCCGTCCCGGCGCCTCCAGCTCCGACTCCGACCAAGTGGAGGCCTGATCAGCATGGCTCGTTCGTTGTCCCGACTCGGGGCGTTCTCCCATCGACATCGACTGGCCGTCGTCCTCGTCTGGCTCGTGGTCCTCGTCGGGGGCGGCGTGGGTGCCGCCACGCTGGCCGGGGAGACCTCGAACACCTTCTCCATCCCCGGGCAGGAGTCCACCACCGCCCTGGAGCGGATCGGCGAGGAGTTCGGAACCGGCAGCGGCGGTGCCACGGCCCGGGTGGTGGCGCAGGCTCCGGGCGGTCAGACCCTGACCACGCCGGCGAACGCCGCGGCCATCGGGAACCTGGTCACCGAACTGGGCGGTCTGCCCGGCGTCGTGTCGGCCAGCGACCCGCTGGACCCGGCCGCCCCGGCGGTCAACGCCGACCAGACCACCGGCTACAGCACGGTGACCTACACCGCCGCGACCGGTGAGGTGACCGTCGAGCAGCAGGACGCGCTGCTCGCCGCCGTCGACGACGCCCGCGATGCGGGGCTCACCGTCGAGGTCGCCGGGGACGCCGTCGCCGCGGGACCCCCGCACGCTGCCGTCGGTGAGGTGATCGGCGTGGTCATGGCCCTGGTCATCCTGGCGATCACGTACGGCTCGCTGATCACCGCCGGCATGAACCTGCTGACCGCGGCCGTCGGGGTGGGCATCGGCGTCCTGGGCATCACCATCACCACCGGCTTCGCCGACCTGTCCTCGACCACCTCCGCCCTGGCCGGCATGCTCGGCCTGGCCGTCGGCATCGACTACGCCCTGTTCATCGTCTCCCGGTTCCGACAGGAGCTGCGCCGCGGCTCCAGCGTGGGCACCGCGGTGGGCACCGCGGTGGGCACGGCGGGTTCCGCCGTGGTCACCGCCGGCCTGACCGTGGTCATCGCCCTCGCCGGCCTGTTCGTCGTGGGCATCCCGTTCCTGACGCAGATGGGCGTGGCCGCGGCCGCGACCATCGTCGTCGCCGTCCTCGTCGCCCTGACCCTGGTCCCGGCCGTGCTCAGCTACCTCGGCTACCGCGCGCTGCCCCGCAAGCAGAGGGCCGCCGCAGTCGAGACAACCGGGGAGCTGGAGGACGCCGCCGGCCGACGCGGGTTCCTCGCCGGCTGGATCACTGCGGTCACCCGCCGCCGTGTCCTGTCCCTGGTGCTGCCGATGGCCGCCCTGGGCGCCATCTCCATCCCCTTCTTCTCGATGCAGACCACTCTGGTGCAGACCCCACCCGAGGGCACCACGCAGGCGTCGGCCGAGCAGCTGCTCGCCGACGGCTTCGGCGCCGGGTTCAACGGCCCGCTCACCGTGCTGTTCGACGGCGCCGGGGCGAGCCGGGCCGCCACGCAGGCCAGCGGCTCGATCGCCGAGCTCGCTGACGTCGCCGTCGTCACCCCGCCGATCCCCAACGCCGACGACACCGCGGCCCTGCTCACCGTGGTCCCGGTGTCCGGGCCGACCAACGAGGCCACGGAGCAGCTCGTGGCCGACCTGCGCGCCCTGCTGGCCGACACCGACGGGCCGAGTGCCTACGTCACCGGCGCCACCGCGGTCAGCGTCGACGTGGCCCAGGCCCTCGACGACGCACTGCCGGTCTACCTGGCCCTGGTCGTCGGCCTGGCCCTGGTGCTGCTGGTGCTGGTCTTTCGCTCCCTGCTCGTGCCGCTGGTCGGCGTGCTGGGCTTCCTGCTGACCATCGGGGCCTCGCTCGGTGCCACCGTCGCGGTGTTCCAGTGGGGCTGGCTCGCCGACGCGGTCGCCATCGACAGCACCGGCCCGCTGATCAGCCTCACTCCGATCCTGGTCATCGGGATCCTGTTCGGGCTGGCGATGGACTACCAGATCTTCCTGGTCTCCCGGATGCACGAGGCCCACGCCCACGGTGCCGCGCCGCTCGAGGCCATCCGCACCGGCTTCCGTCAGGCGGCTCCGGTCGTCGTCGCGGCTGCGCTGATCATGTTCTCTGTCTTCGCCGGGTTCGTGCCCGGCGGCGACGCCACCCTGAAGTCGATCGCCTTCGCCCTGGCAACGGGCATCGCCTTCGATGCCTTCGTCGTCCGCATGGTGCTGGTCCCGGCCGCGCTGGCCCTGCTCGGCGAGCGCGCCTGGTGGCTGCCCCGGTGGCTGCGCTGGCTGCCCACCCTGGACGTCGAGGGCGCCGACCTCGAGCGGCCCGGGGTACGGCCCCAGAAGGATCAGCGCGAGCTGGTCGATGTGGCCGGGAGGTGACCGACCGGGCAGGCCACGGCTGACCGGCCCTGGCCTTCGAGACCCACCAAACGCACGGCCCGCCTCTTCCGGGAGGCGGGCCGTGCGGTCATCGCGCGCCAGAGCACCCGGCTCCTGCAGGGACGCCAGCGCCGGCCGAAGCGTGTGAGGACTTCGCCGTCCGTGTGCAAGTGCTCGGCTCGAGGAACGCGGGGTGAGACGGGCCGGACGCGGCGGCGTCGACCGCGGCCACCGGGCGGGTGGCCCGTCCGGTGGCCCGGCTGCGCGGGCTCGGCGGCCAGCTCCACGAACCAGGTCATGGGTGGCTGGAGGAGGTTGAGCCGGGCGCTGGCCAGGTCGACCGGCAGGAGCTCGAGGGCCGCCCGGCCGCC
>JAOPUQ010000002.1 GCA_025963425.1 Modestobacter sp.
CCGGCCGGCGGCCAGCGCCTCGGCGACCTCGGCGGACAGGACGGACGTGGCGGGCGAGGGGGCGCGGTTCTGCACCCTGTCATCATGGAGGGCGGTCCGCAGGTGACCGGTCACCGGTCCCGCACCCGAGTCAGGGAGAAGACGTGAGCAGCAGCGACATCCTCGAGCGGCCGGACGTCCGCGACGCCGATACCGGCAACGCCAACGAGGTCTTCCACTACGTCAAGAAGAACAAGATCGCCGAGAGCGCGGTCATGGGGACGATGGTCGAGGCGCTCTGCGGCGAGGTCTTCCCCGTCACCAAGAGCCCCAAGCCCGGCAGCCCGGTGTGCCCGGCCTGCAAGGAGGTCTACCAGCAGCTCAAGAAGGACTGACTCAGCGCAGGCCGAGCTTCTGGGCCTCGAGCTCGATCTTGGCCGCCCGGCGCCGCTGACGGCGGGCGTCGTGCCGGCGCTGCTGCGCCGGCCACTGCGCCTCGATCGTGGCGTTGAGCTCGGCGCCCAGCAGCACCGACATGCCCAGCAGGAAGCAGAACAGCAGCGCCGCGATCGGGGCGGCGAGCGCGCCGTAGGGCAACGCCGTGGTGAGGATGTCGGCGACGTAGCTGCGCAGCGCGGTGGCGGCGACGATGAAGAAGACGACGGCGAACACGGCGCCCGGCAGGTGCCGGTGCCAGGGGATCCGCCGGGGCAGCATCACGTGGTAGAAGCTGGTCAGGAACACGATCAGCCCGACCACGACCACCGGCCAGTACACGGCGTTGACCAGCAGCGTGGCGGTGTCCCGCCAGTGCTCGGGGAGCAGCCCGACCAGGGTTCCCCGCCCCAGCACCAGCAGCGGCAAGGTGATGACGGCGGCCACCAGGCCCACGACGAACAGCCACAGCGCCATCAGCCGGGTCGCGATCGGGCCGCGCACGTCCCGCTGGCCGTAGGCGATGACCGCCGTGTTCATGAACGTCGCGGTCGCCGAGGAACCCGCCCACAGCGACAGCACGAAGCCCAGGCTCACCACGTCGAGCCGGCCCGAGCCGAGGATGTCGTCCAGCGTCGGCTGGATGAGGTTCTCCACGACGCCGGGGGTCAGTGCCTTGGCGGACGCGCTCACCAGCTGGTTCTCGATCTGGGCCACCTTGTCGGCGCCGATCCAGTCGCCCAGGTAGCCCAGCGAGCCCAGCAACCCGATGAGCAGCGGGGGCACCGAGAGGACCTGCCAGAACGCGGCCTCCGCGGACAGCCCCAGGATCCGGTCCTGCCAGGCCTTGGCGATGCTGCTGCCCAGCACCTCCAGCGGGACCCGCACCGGCGCCGGCCACCCCCGCAGCCGACCCCCGCCGGCGGGCTTCGGCGTTCGGTCTGCGGGCCTGCCCAGGCCGTCCGGGGTGGACGGCACGACCGCAGCGCCGCCGGTGAGCTCACCGGCGGCTGAACTGCGCGGGACGGCGGAGGCCACGGCCCCAGTGTGCACGGCCGTCCCGGGCGGCGGGGACTGCTGACCCGGTCGGTCCCACCCCGAAGGGGGTTGCGGCGTCAGCGGCGTCGCCGGCGCACCCGGGTGCGGACGTCCTCGATGGACCGGGCGCCGGACCGGCGTCCGGTCGAGGTGGCCGGCGCGGCCGGAGCGGTCGCGCCCCCGGCGGCCGGCTGGCCCGCTGCCGGGTCGGCCGGTGGAACACAGTGGATGATCGCCTCGGCCGCGTAGTGGGTGCCGAAGTTCTCCCGGCGGAGCTCCGCGCCGGAGGCGGGGTTCCTGAACACCCTGGTGACCGTGATGTCGAAGCCGGTCGAGCCCGACTGCGGGGTGCACGTGCCGTCGTCCACCTTGTCCTGCACCGCAGGCTCGCGGATGTTGCGGCGCTCCCCGCTGACCGACTCGATCTCGTAGTGCTTGGTCCCCCAGAAGGTCACCGTGAGCGTCCCGGGCACCCACTCGGTCTGCACGTAGATGCCGGTGTCGGAGTCGTTGCGCCATTGCAGGTCGATCAGGCCCTCGTACACCGTGGCCTCGCGACCGGCGGGGTACCGGCTGATGTAGAAGCTGTGCGGCTTGTGGTAGACGTCCTCGAGGCCGGCGAAGAAGACGGCGTTGAACATCGTCGTGGCGAACTGGCTGATCCCGCCGCCGACGGCCTGGGACAGCTCGCCGCCGCTGATGACCGCGGCCGGCACGTACCCCTGCGCCGTGCCGCGGGGGCCGGTGTAGTCGTTGAGGCTGAAGGTCTCACCCGGCCGGACCAGTGCGCCGTCCACCTCCGCGGCGACCACCCGGATGTTCGTGCCGCTGGCGCTGTTCGTGAAGTTGGTGCTGAACGAGCTGACCTCTTCGGTGATGCCCAATGCCTGGGCCTGCTCGGTCGTGAAGGCGGCCGGGACCGGGCCCAGCGTCGCGGTCACGCTGCGCGGCGCGGGGTCGTCCAGCACCGGAAGCAGCTGGCCGGCCAGGCCGGTGGGGTTGATCCCCTGGCCGTCCACGGACGGGACGACGGCGATCGAGTTCCCGGACACCTGGAAGCGCGCGTCCTGTGCGGGGGAGCCGAACGCGGCGAAGTCCGCACCCATCGCGGTCTGCAGGGCCGCCGGGTCGA
>JAOPUQ010000015.1 GCA_025963425.1 Modestobacter sp.
TGTCGGAGAAGATCGACCCCTACCTGCGGCCGCTCTACGACGCGCTGCACGACATGGTCGACCCCGAGTCGATCCCGCGGCTGATGGCCGCCGGCACCATCGAGGTCGCCCCGCTGGCCTACATGCGCGGGCGCACGCTCAACGACGCGTTCGTGATCCTCGACGAGGCGCAGAACACCACCGCCGAGCAGATGAAGATGTTCCTGACCCGGCTGGGCTTCGGCTCCAAGATGGTGGTCACCGGCGACGTCACCCAGGTCGACCTGCCCGGGGGAGCGCAGAGCGGTCTGCGGATCGTGCGCGACATCCTCGACGGCATCGACGACGTGCACTTCGCCCAGCTCACCAGCACCGACGTCGTCCGGCACCGGCTGGTCGGCGACATCGTGGACGCCTACGAGCGCTGGGACGCCGCCAAGGAGTCCGGCCCGACCGCGGCGCCACAGGCCCGGGCCGCCCGGCCCCGCCGGCAGCAGGGGAGCTGAGCGTGGCCGTCGAGGTCGCCAACGAGTCCGAGATCTCCGTCGTCGAGCAGGCGCTGGCCGGCGTGTGCCGCTACGTGCTGGGGGAGCTGGACGTCAGCCCGCTGGCCGAGCTGTCCGTGCTCTGCGTGGACGTCGACTACATGGCCAGCCTGCACGAGCGGTGGATGGGCGAGAAGGGCCCCACCGACGTGCTGGCGTTTCCGATGGACGAGCTGGACACCGCCCGTCCCGACGACCCCGACCCGGGGCCGGCGCTGCTCGGTGACGTGGTGCTCTGCCCCGCCGTCGCCGTCCGGCAGGCCCGCGCGGCCGGCCACTCGATGGGCGACGAGCTGCTGCTGCTCGCCACGCACGGCGTGCTGCACCTGCTCGGCTACGACCACATGGAGCCCGACGAGGAGAAGGAGATGTTCGGCCTGCAGTCCACGCTGCTCGACGGCTGGCGCTCCACCCCGCGGGACCCGGTGACCGGAGAGCCGACCGCCAGCGGGGAGCCGGGGCCCCGATGAGTCCGACCGCGGTGGTCCTGCTCGTGATCGCCGTCGTCCTCGTCCTGCTGGCCGGTGTCTTCGCCGCGCTGGACGCTGCCCTGCAGCGGCTGTCCAAGGCGCGCGTGGAGGAGATGCGCCGCGACGGGGTCACGCACGCCGCCGCCCTGGGCCGGGTCGTCGAGGACCGTTCCCGGCACGTGGCGCTGCTGCTGTTGCTGCGGATCGTCTGCGAGACGGCCGCCACCGTGCTGGTGGCCGGGGTCTTCTTCCGGCTGTTCGACGAGGTCGCGCTCGCGGTGCTCATCGCGGTCGGGGTCATGGTCGTCGTCAGCTACGTGCTCGTCGGCGTCGGCCCCCGCACCCTGGGCCGTCAGCACGCCTACGGCATCGCGCTGGCCGGGGCGACGCTGATCCGGCTGCTGGGCCGGCTCCTCGGCCCGGTCGCCACGCTGCTGATCCTCGTCGGCAACGCGATCACGCCGGGCCGCGGCTACCGCGACGGCCCGTTCTCCAGCGAGGTCGAGCTGCGCGAGCTGGTCGACATGGCCGAGGAGCGCGGGGTCGTCGAGTCCGGCGAGCGCAACATGATCCACGGGGTGTTCGAGCTGGGCGACACCATCGCCCGCGAGGTGATGGTGCCCCGCCCCGACGTGGTCTGGATCGAGAGCACCAAGACGCTTCGGCAGGCGCTCGCGCTGGCGCTGCGCAGCGGGTTCAGCCGCATCCCGGTCATCGGCGAGAACGTCGACGACGTGCTGGGCATCGTCTACCTGAAGGACCTGGTCCGCCGCTCCCAGGGCTCCAGCGAGTCCACCCGGGTGGGTCCGCAGGTCGCTGAGCTGATGCGCCCGGCGACCTTCGTGCCGGAGTCCAAGCCGGTCGACGAGCTGCTGCGGGAGATGCAGGCCCAGCGGACGCACATGGCCGTCGTCGTGGACGAGTACGGCGGTTTCGCCGGGCTGGTGACGATCGAGGACATCCTCGAGGAGATCGTCGGGGAGATCGACGACGAGCACGACGCCGTCCAGCGGCCGCCGGTCGAGGAGCTCGCCGACGGCTCGGTGCGGGTCACCGCCCGGCTGCCGGTGGAGGACCTCGCCGACCTGTTCCGGGTGGAGCTGCCCGAGGACGACGACGTGGAGACCGTCGGTGGCCTGCTGGCCCGCGAGCTCGGCCGGGTGCCGATCGAGGGGTCGGTCGCCGAGGTCGGTGGGCTGCGGCTGGTCGCCGAGAGCACCGGCGGACGGCGCAACCGGATCGACACGCTGCTGGTCTGCCGGGTGCCCGAGCCCGGCGGCGACGGCGCGGACGACCGCGCGCGGGCCGACGACGGTCAGCCGGCCGGGCGCGAGCCCCAACCGGCCGCCGTGGAAAGCTGACTTCCCGTGACCGCAGCTGACCTTCCTGACCTGGACCCCGAGGACGCCAAGCTGGTGACCCTGGCCCGGTCCGCCCGCGGTCGCACCGGTGCCGCCGAGGGCGCGGCGGTGCGCGACACCGACGGCCGTACGTACCTGGCGGCCACCGTGTCGCTGCCCTCGCTGCAGCTGACGGCCCTGCAGGCGGCCGTCGCCGCGGCGGTGTCCAGCGGGGTCACCGGGCTGGAGGCGGCCGCCGTGGTGAGCGCCGCGGACACGGTCGAGGACGCCGGGCTCTCCGCCGTCCACGACCTGACGCCGTCCGCGCCGGTGCACCTGGCCGGCCCCGACGGGACGCTGCGCACCACCGCCTGAAGAAGGACGCCTTCCTCCCCACCCTTCGCACGCCCAGGGCGGCCCTTTGGAAGGGGGCCTAGTCGTCGAGCGGGCGGCCCAGCGCGTCGGCGACGGCGGCCGGGTCGCGTACCCACACGGTGAAGGCCTTCTCGGTCAGGGCGTCGGAGTCCAGGTGGCGCACGGTCACCCGGCGCCGTCCGGGCCACCAGCCGCCACGGCGATCGGGCTTCGGCCAGCCCGCCGGGGCCGCGCCGAGGACGACGTCGGTCACCAGCACCCGCGGCACGATCCCGAAGGACGACGTCTGCCGCAGCCCGGCGATGTCGGTGGACACCCCGACGTCGGAGACGGTCAGCCGCCCGGTGGCCCCCAGGAGCACCAGGGCGGCCAGGCCGAGGGCCAGCGGCAGCTCGTCGGTGACAGCGGCGCCGCCGTCGCGCCAGCCGAGGAAGCCCAGCCACGCGGCGAGGGCGGCGATCGTCAGCAGCACCACCAGCGGGCTGGCGGCGTTGTACTGCCAGTACCGCAGCGGCGGGGGGACCACGGTGACCGTGCGCTTGGGGCCGCGCCGGGCGAAGAAGCCGTAGCTGGTCACCTGGCTGACGTGCCGCTCCCGGTCGCGGGCCGCCCGGACCACGAGGGGCTCGCCCTGCTCACGTCGCGACCGGGAAGGCATGCGGCCATGATCCCAGCCGCCCCCGCGCGCCCGGTGCGGCGGGACCGTCGGAGCCGGGTGGGAGACTGGATCGGTGAGCACCCCCCAGCAACCGCCGCACCGCAGCGGCTTCGCCGCCCTCGTCGGCCGGCCCAACGCCGGGAAGACCACGCTCACGAACGCGCTGGTCGGCGAGAAGGTCGGCATCGTCAGCAACCGCCCGCAGACCACCCGGCACGCGATCCGCGGTGTGGTGCACCGGCCGGAGGGCCAGCTGGTGCTGGTCGACACCCCGGGTCTGCACAAGCCCAAGAGCCTGCTGGGCCAGCGCCTCAACGACGTCGTCCGCGACACCCTGTCCGACGTCGACGTGATCGTCTTCTGCATCCCCGCCGACCAGCCGGTGGGCAGCGGCGACGCCTACATCGCCCGGCAGTTGAAGGACGTGTCCACGCCGGTCGTCCTCGTGGTCACGAAGACCGACGCGGCCAGCAAGAAGGCGATCACCGCTCAGCTGATCGCCGCCAGCCAGCTCGTCGAGGCCCGCGAGATCGTGCCGGTGAGTGCCGTGGCCGGCGACCAGGTCGAGCTGCTCAGCGACCTGCTCATCGGGATGCTGCCGGAGGGGCCGCCGCTGTACCCCGAGGAGCAGACCACCGACGAGGACACCGAACGGCAGATCGCCGAACTGGTGCGGGAGGCGGCGCTGGAGAAGGTCCGCCAGGAGGTGCCGCACTCCCTGGCCGTCAGCGTCGAGGAGATCATCCGCAAGCCCGACCCGCGTGACGCGAGCGCCGTGTTCACCGAGGTGCACGCGCTGCTGCACGTCGAGCGGGCCAGCCAGAAGCCGATGCTGCTGGGCAAGGGCGGGCAGACGATCAAGGCGATCGGCAGCGAGGCCCGGGTCGGGCTGGAGACGCTGCTCGGTGGCCGGGTGCACCTGGACCTGCACGTGACGGTGCTGGGGGAGTGGCAGGACGACCCGAAGAAGCTCAACCGGTTGGGTTACTGACGGCCCCCTATGAGCAGCACACCGCAGTCGCTGTACCGGGACGAGGGCATCGTCCTGCGCACCCAGAAGCTGGGTGAGGCCGACCGGATCATCACCGTGCTCACCCGGCGCACGGGCAAGGTGCGGGCGGTGGCCAAGGGCGTGCGGCGCACCAAGAGCAAGTTCGGCGCCCGGCTGGAGCCGTTCAGCCACGTCGACCTGCAGCTCTACACCGGCCGCAACCTCGACATCGTCAGCCAGGCGGAGTCCATCCGCGCCTACGGGCCGGGGATCGCCG
>JAOPUQ010000041.1 GCA_025963425.1 Modestobacter sp.
GCGGGACGGGGACCCAGTCCGTCGTTCCGCGCAGCGGGGTCTTGAGCACCTTGCCGCCGGCGTTGCGGGGCAGCGGCGCGGCCAGCACCCGGACGAACTGCGGCACCTTGAAGTCGGCCAGCTGCCCACGGGCGAACGCGACCAACGAGGGCACCAGCTCCTCGGGGGTCACGCCGGGCCGGGGCAGCACGACCGCGCCGACCTTCTCCCCCATCACCGGGTCCGCGACACCGACCACCGCCACCTCGACCACGTCGGGGTGCGCGGCGAGCACGTTCTCCACCTCGACCGAGTACACGTTCTCCCCGCCGCGGTTGATCATGTCCTTGGCGCGGTCGACGATCCGCACGATGCCGTCGGTGATCGTCGCGACGTCCCCGGTGCGCAGCCAGCCGTCGGCGAAGGTCTCCGCCGTCCGCACCGGGTCGCCCCAGTAGCCGGCGACGACGTTCGGCCCGCGCACCAGCAGCTCCCCGGCGCCGGTCAGCGGGTCGGGCCGGCCGATCCGGACGTCGTCGACCGGCGTCGGGAAGCCGACGGCGTCGGCGTGGGTGGCGGCGTACTCGTGCGGCAGGAACGTGGCGATCGCCGAGGTCTCGGTCAGCCCGAAGCCGTTGCCCAGCCGCGCGCCGGGGAAGGCGACCAGCAGCCGGTGCACCAGCTCGGGGGCGATCGGCGCGCCGCCGTAGCTGAGCACCCGGACCGAGGAGACGTCGGTGGTGGCGAGGTCGGGGTGGCGCAGCACCAGCTCGTAGATCGTCGGCACGCTGGTCAGCAGGGTGATGCGGTGCTCGGGGATGGCGGCGAGGAAGGCCGCGGCCCTGAACTGGGTCATCACCACCGACGTCCCGCCCAGCGCGACCTGGGTCATCATCTGCGAGCAGCAGCCGGTGACGTGGAACAGCGGCACGGAGACCAGGGTGGCGTGGGAGACCTCCGGGTCGCGGCTGAGCTCCCGGCAGCGGATCACGCTCTCGATCGTGGTCAGGAAGTTCTCGTGGGTGACCATCGCGCCCTTGGGCCGGCCGGTCGTGCCGCTGGTGTAGAACAGCGCGGCCACGTCGCCGTGCTCCGGGTCCGGCAGCTCCCCGGGCTCGCCGTCGGGCAGCGGCTCCCCCGGCCGGACGACGACGGCCGCGCCGCAGTCGGTGAGGACGACGTCGGCCTCGGCCTCGCCGAGCCGGGTGTTCAGCGGGACGACGATGCCGCCGGCCAGGTGCGTGCCCCAGAAGGTGAGCAGCCAGTCCAGCCCGTTGCCCAGCTGGACGGCGACCCGGTCCCCCGGCGCGACCCCGGCGTCCCGCAGCCCACCGGCCACCCGGCGGGCGCGGTCCCACAGCTGCGCGTAGGTGACGGCGGGGCCGTCGAGCTCGACCACGGCGGTGCGCTCGCCGAACCGCTCGACGGTGTCGCGGAGCAGCGCAACGACGTTGCGCCGCAGCCCGGTGTACCGGCGGATGCCGTCGGTACCGACCTCGATGCCGCTGGTGTCGAAGGGGGCCGCCTCGGCCAGGGCGCTGTCCTCGGGCACATCGTCTCCAGTTCCGCGGTGACTCGTTACCACCGCGAACCATTCTCCCCGGCCGACGGGGCACCGCCGCGCGGGGGGCGGGTCGCGGTGGCGCTGAGTGGCCGGTGCCGTGCGGCCGGTCGGCACGCGCCGCCCCCTCGCCCGACTGCTCGACCGGAGCGGCACACCCGGCCGCGGCACCTCCCCCGCGGCCCGCCGGGCGAGGACAGTGACCGGTGCGGCGGGGCCGCCGGGGTGCCGCCTCAGCAGGGAGGGGTGGCCCCATGTACGCCAGGACCACGACCGTTCGCGGCGACCCCCGGGCCGTCGACGACGGGATCGCGACCGTGCGCGACGAGACCTGGCCGATGCTGCAGCAGATGGACGGCTGCACCGGCATGTCGATGCTCGCGGACCGTTCCGCGGGCCGGTGCATCATCACCACCGCATGGGCCGACGAGCCCGCGATGCGTGCCAGCGCCGACCGCGTCCGTGACGCGCGCAACCGGACCGCGGAGGCGCTGCGTGCCCAGACCGTCGACATCCAGGAGTGGGAGATCGCGCGGTTGCACCGGGCCCGGCCGACCGGTGACGGCACCTGGGCCCGGGTGACGTGGACGCGGGGCGACCAGGCCCGGATCGAGCGCAGCCTCGACGTGTTCGGGCTGAGCATCCTGCCGCGGCTGGACGACCTCCCCGGGTTCTGCAGCGTGAGCCAGCTCGTCGACCGGCAGGCCGGCCGCTCGGTGCTGGCGGCCTGCTACGAGAGCCAGGACGCCATGGACCGGGGCAGCCAGCAGGTGGCGGCCATGCGTCAGGAGCTGCTGGACGACACCGGCGTGGAGCTCATGGAGGTCGCCGAGTTCGAGCTTGTCCTGGCGCACCTGCACGTGCCCGAGACCGTGTGAGCACCCCCGGCCGGGACGCCGACCGCGTCCCGGCCGGGGCCGCCCGGACGCCGGGTGGCCGGAGTCACGCGGCGCGGACGCCGACATCGCGCGTTATCCGGCCGCACCGGCGAAGCTGGGCGACGTGAGCAACGACAGCAGCGGATCCGGATACGTCGAGGCCGGCCAGGAGTACCAACGCGACTCGAACTACATCACCGACCGGATCACCTCCGACGGGTCCGGCGGGTGGCCGGTGGAGGCCGGCCGG
>JAOPUQ010000120.1 GCA_025963425.1 Modestobacter sp.
GGCGGTCAGCTGCGACAGCGCGGTGTAGCTGGGCACGTTGAAGCCGACGACGAAGTCCGCCCCGGAGGCCTTGAGGCCGGCGATCTGCGGGCCGACGTCGGTGTTGCCCGCGGTGTAGCGCTGCACGTCGACGATCTGGTCGTCGATGTACTCGCGGACACCGAGCTCGCCGTTCTCGCCCATGTCGTCGTCCTGCAGGAACAGGCCGACCTTGGCGTCGGGGAAGTTGTCGGCGATGTACTGGCCGACGATCTTGCCCTCGCTCTCGTAGTCCGGCTGCCACCCGAAGGTCATCGGGTTCTCCTCGGCGTTGTCCCAGAGCAGGGAGCCGGAGGAGACGAACAGGTCGGGCACGCCCTCGCCGTTCAGGAAGTCCAGGACGGCGCTGTGCGTGGGGGTGCCCAGGCCGCCGACCATCGCGAAGATCTCGTCGTCCAGGACCAGCTGGTTGGTGACCTGGCTGGTGTTGGTCGGGTTGTAGGCGTCGTCGAGGTACTTGTACTCGATCTGGCGGCCGTTGACCCCACCGGCGGCGTTGACGAAGTCGTAGTACGCCTGGGCACCGGTCGGGATCTCGCTGTACCCGGGCGAGGCCACCCCGGTCAGCGGGAAGTGGGCACCGATGGTGACCGTGTCCTCGGTGATGCCGACGTCCGAGGCCTCGTTGGCGCTGGAGCCGCCACCGGTGCTGCCGCTGCTGTCGTTGCTGTCACTGCCGCCGCAGGCGGCGAGGGTGGTGGTGACGGTCGCCACGGCCAGGGCCGAGACGAGCCGTCGTGAAGATCGGGACAACGTGCACTCCTTCGTGCAGCCCGGGCGCGAGCGCCCGGGAGGTGGAGAACGGGGTGGGGGTGGAGCGGGTCGTCCGGCCGGCTCATGCCGGTCGGCCGACCAGGGTGCGAGCGTCGGCCGGTCTCACCTCCCGCTCTCGCGCGCGGCGGTCCGCTTCGCGCGCTGGGCCAGCCAACGGAGACGGATGGAGCCGACCAGACCCGCGGGGGCGAACATCATCGCCACCACCAGGACGACGCCGTAGACGAAGGGAGCCAGCTGAGCGGCCTCGGTGTTGTCGAGGCCTGCCGCCGAGCCGAGGTCGGTGGTCACCTGGGGCAGGAAGACCAGCAGCGCGGAGCCGATCAGCGCGCCGAACAGGCTCCCCAGTCCGCCGAGGACGATCGCGGTCAGCAGCGAGAGCGAGAGCACCAGGGTGAAGCCGCTGGGCGCGGCGAGCCGCACCACGATGGCGAGCACGCCACCGGCCAGGCCGGCGCAGGCGGCGCTGACCACGAACGCCAGCACCCGCCACGAACCCAACCGGATACCGGCCAGCTCGGCGGCCACGTCCTGGTCGCGCACCGCACGCCAGGTGCGCCCGATCCGGCTGCGGACCAGGTTCGCCAGCAGGAAGTAGGTGACGATCAGCGCCATGGTGCCGACGTAGGCCAGCCACTTGGTCGTCGTCGCCGGGTTGCCCGAGAGGGCGCTGATGGCGTCGCCGAACCAGTCCGGCGCCCGCGGCGCACGCACCCGTAGGCCCTGCTCGCCGCCCAGGGTCTCCTGGAAGCGCAGCGCCAGCCCGGGCAGTCCGACCGCGAGGGCCAGGGTGGCGCCGGCCAGGTACGGACCGTGCAGCCGGGACGCGGCGGCTCCGACGAGCGCGCCCACGGCGGTGGTGACGACGATGGCGGCCACGAAGATCACCGGCAGCGGCAGCGGCTCGTCAGCGCCCAGGAAGAGGGCGGTGGTGTACGCCCCGACCGCCATCAGGGCGCCGTGGCCCAGCGAGATCTGCCCGTTGAGCCCGGTGAGCACGGTGAGCCCGCCGGCGGCGATGGCGTAGTAGGACAGCGTCGCCAGCTGGGAGTTGCGGAACGGGTCGGTGACCTCGAGCAGCACCACCGCGCCGACGGCGCACAGCAGCACCACGGTCAGGTGCCGCAGCAGGGTCGACTGCGGCAGCCAGCGGGGGCCGCCGGTGCCCGTGCTGGTTCCCGCCGCGGCGGTGGCGGGGTTCCCCGCGGGCGGCTGGGCGTCGGTCTGCAGGTCGCTCACGGCGCTCATGCCCGCCGCGCCGCGGTGCTGGCGAACAGGCCGCCGGGCCGGACCAGCAGCACCACCACCAGGATGACCAGGGCCGCCATGTTGACCAGCGCGCTCCCCCCGGGGACGTACCCGCTGACGTAGCTCAGCGCGAGACCCAGCACCAGTCCGCCGACGACGGCGCCGACCGGGGAGTCCAGCCCACCGAGCACCGCGGCCACGAAGCCGAAGACGATCAGGCTGTCCATGAAGGCCGGGTAGACGAACTCACCGCCGGCGATCAGGATCCCGGCCAGCGAGCCGACCACCGCGGCCAGCCCCCAGCCCAGGGTGAGCATCCGGCCGACCCGGACGCCGAGCAGCCGCGCGACCTCCTGGCCGAAGGCCGCGGCCCGCATCGCCAGGCCCACGCGGGTGAACCGGAACAGGGCGACCAGCAGGAGCATCGTGACGACCACCGCGACGATGACGTAGACCAGCGTGGGGGTCAGCGCGATCGTGGTGCCGCCGACGGTGAAGCCGCGCAGCCCGAACGGCGACGGGAACGACTGGAACGACGAGCCGAAGATGATCGCCACCGCCGCCTGGATGGCCACGAACAGGCCCAGGGTGACGATGACCGCGTTGAGCTCCGGGCCGCCCTCGACGCGGCGGACGATGACCCGCTCCAGGACCGCACCGAGCAGGAAGCCGCTGGCCAGCGCCACGACGAAGGCCAGCCAGTAGTTCCAGCCGGCCTGGATGAGGGCCAGCGCGATGAACGTGGTGGCGGCGGCCATCGAGCCCTGGGCGAAGTTCACGATGCGGGTGGAGCGCCAGATCAGCACCAGCGCCAGGGCGAAGGCCGCGAAGACCATGCCCTGGGCCAGCCCCGAGAGGGTGGTGTTGACGAACTGCTGCACGGACGGTGCCTTCCTGGTGGCGCGGGGAGGGTCGGGTCGGGGGTCCGGGGTCTGCGAGACCCGGCTCAGAAACCCAGGTAGGCGTGCCGGAGGTCCTCGTCGGCCATCAGCGTGCGGGCGTCGTCGGTGGCGACGACCCGGCCCAGGTTGAGGACCACGCCGACGTCGGCGACCGACAGGGCGCTGCGCGCGTTCTGCTCGACCAGCAGCACCGACAGGCCCTCGGCGTCGACCAGCTGGCGCAGCAGGCCGAAGATCTGGGCGACGATCCGCGGGGCCAGGCCCAGCGAGGGCTCGTCCAGCAGCAGCAGCTTCGGGCGGGCCAGCAGGGCGCGGCCGATGACGAGCATCTGCCGCTCGCCGCCGGAGAGCACGTGGGCGGGCTGGTCGCGGCGCTCGGTCAGCCGGGGGAAGAGCTCGTACACCCGGTCGAACTCCGAGCGTGGTGTCCTGCCCCGGAACAGGGACCCGACGCGGAGGTTCTCCTCGACGGTGAGCTCGGCGATGACACCACGGCCCTCGGGTACGTGGGCCATGCCCCGGGTGACCATGCCCTCGACCGGGCCGCGGGTGATGTCCTCGCCGTGCAGCAGCACCTGGCCGTCGCTGCAGCGGACCAGGCCGCTGATGGTGCGCAGCAGGGCGGTCTTGCCCGCGCCGTTGGCGCCCAGCACGGCGGTGATCCGGCCGGTCCCGGCGGTCAGGGACACGCCGTCCAGCGCGCGGACCGGGCCGTAGGAGGTGGTCAGGCCGCGGACCTCCAGTGCCGGCGTGCCGGCGTCCCCGGAGCCGGTGCCGCTGCGGCCGGCGGCAGCCGGCCCGCGGACGGCAGTACTCCCGTCCGTGGTCCGGTCAGCCATGCTGCGCACCTCCCGTGGCGCCCGCCGGGACGTGCCCCAGCTCGGCGGCGTCGTGCTCGACGTCCACCTCGTCGCCCAGGTAGGCGGCGGTCACGGCGGGGTCGGCCTGGATCTCGGTGCTGGTGCCCGAGGCGATGACCTTGCCCGAGTCGAGCACGGTGATCCGGTCGCAGACGCTCATCACGAGGTCCATGTGGTGCTCCACGAGCAGCACGCTCATCCGGCCGCTGAGGGTGCGGATCAGGTCGCCGAGCTCGTGCATCTCCTCCTCGCTCAGGCCGCTGGCGGGCTCGTCGAGCAGCAGCAGCTCCGGCTGCGCCACCAGCGCCCGGGCCAGGGCGACCCGCTTCTGCACCGGGTAGGGGAGGCTGCCGGGGTAGCGGGAGGCGTAGCCGTCCGCGCCGAGGGCGGCCAGTGACTCGGTGGCCCGCTCGCGCAGGGCCTTCTCGTCACGGTCGGAGCGGGGCAGGGCCAGGACGGCGGACAGGAAGCCGGCCCGGGCGTGCCGGTGGGCGCCGATCATCACGTTCTCCAGCACGGTGAGCCCGGCGAAGAGCCCCACGCCCTGCAGGGTGCGGGCGATGCCGAGCCCGGCCAGCCGGTCCGGGCGCAGCCGGCGCAGCGCCTTGTCCTGCCAGGTGATCGTGCCGGCGGTCGGGCGGACCAGGCCGCAGGCGACGTTGAACAGGGTGGTCTTGCCGGCGCCGTTCGGGCCGATCAGGCCGTGCACCTGTCCCGGCTCGACGGTCAGGGACACGTCCGAGAGTGCCGTCACGCCCCCGAAGGCGACCGAGATCCCGGTCAGCTCCAGTCGGGCGGTGGTCGGGCGGTCGGTCGGGTTGCCTGCCGGCGGGTGTGGCTGCGCCAACGGGCCCACGGCTCCTTTGCCTTGGTCGGACGAGCGGTGCTGCGGCATGCGGCACCGGAACGGACGGCGATGTTCCGACCCACCGAGACTGCGGCCCCGTGAAGGCCGTCACAATGGGCTGCGCGCACAGGGATCTCCTGCCTCGTGTGTGCTCTGTGTCACGAGGGGGGTGCTGGGTGCAACCGTTCCGACCCGAGGTCGCTGATCGGCTGGCCGAGCTGGCTCCACCGCTGCTGGGCCGGCTCGACGCCATGACCGAGCGGATGGTGGGTCTCCTCGAACGCTCCGAGAGCGCCTACGCCGAGTACGGCGACGGCGTCCGTGCGGAGCTGAGGACCTCCAGCCGGGCGAACCTCGAGCGCGGCGTGCGCACGCTGATGAGCGGCGCCGCCGACGGTGGCCGTGGCGCGCTGTCGGCCGCGCGCGAGGTGGGACGCCGGCGGGCCGCCCAGGGCGTACCGCTGGAGACGGTGCTGCGCGCCTACCGGCTGGGTGGACAGGTCACGTTCGAGGCGCTGCTGTCGGCCGCCCGCGAGGCCGAGATACCCGGGGATGCCGAAGTGCTGCTGGAGGTGGCGGGCTCGGTCTGGCAGGTCAACGACCTGCAGTGCGCCGCGCTGGCCGAGAGCTACCGCACCGAGGAGCGCCGGCTGGCCGGCATCGACGACCAGGCGCGGCAGCAGGTCCTCGACGGTCTGCTCGGGGGTCGCGGGGGCGACCCGGTGTTCGTGCGCTCCGCCTCCGAGCTGCTCGCCCTCCCGCTGGAGGGGCGGTTGTTCTGCGCGGTGGCCCCGCCGGACGAGAGCGGCGGTCCGACGCTGCCCGGCCCCGGACCCCGCCTGCTCAAGCGGGGCGTCCGGTCGGTGTGGGGCTGGCGCTCCGGCGCCCAGGTCGGCGTGGTCGCGCTGGGCGCCCGCCGGCTGGACGAGGTGCTCGGCTGGCTGCAGGAGCTGGCCGAGGGACCGGTCGGCGTCTCGGCGGTCGTCGAGGGCGCGGGGGAGGTGGCGGCGGCCTGGCGGCTGGCCGACACCGCGGCCCGCACCCTGCCGGCCGGCCAGCCGCAGGTGGTGACCATCGACGACCGGCTGCCCGAGGCGCTGCTGAGCAGCTCCCCGGAGATCGCCGGCCGGCTGGTCGCCCAGGCGCTCGGGCGGCTGCTCGAGCTGCCCGAGGACGAGCGGTCGGTGCTGCTGGACACCCTCGCGGCGTTCCTGGCCGCCGACGGTTCACCGACCCGGGCCGCCGACGAGCTGTACTGCCACCGGAACACGGTGATGCACCGGCTGCGGCGGATCGAGCAGGTCACCGGTCGCTCGGTGGGTGATCCCCGGTCCCGCCTGCTGTGGCAGCTGGCGTTGCTGGGCACCGAGCGCCGGCGGCCGGCGGAGTCCTGACCTCTTACTGCAGGTAGTTCTCGACCTGGGGCTCGGGGCGCGCCTTCGCCTCGTCGGGGTCCTGGCCGTACTGGCGCTTGGCATCCCGCTGGCGCAGCAGGTCCCACAGCTGGTCGAGGTCGTGCTCGAGCTGCGCGACGCGGGCGCGCTGCTCCTCGGTGTGCTCGGTGGTGTCGCGCAGCCGGTGCTCCTCCTCGACCAGTGCGTGGATACGGCTGCGGATGTCCTCATCGGCCATGGGGGTCCTCTTCTCGTGCGATGGGGCGGTCCGGTCCGGTCCGGTCCGGCCGGACGGCGCGGGTCCTGGGGTCAGCCTGCCCCAGAGCGGAGCCGGGAAACCGTCCCGCCGGGGTGAGGGAGCTCCGCGGCGGCGTTATGGTTGCTTAGCATCAACCAACCTCTCGAGGTGGACGCATGACCCTCGACACGGCGGGACCGGAGGCCTCGGCGAGCACGGCCACGGCCGGCCGCTTCCGGTACGACAAGGACCACCCGCGCTACAAGTGGGTGGCCCTGTCCAACACCACGCTCGGCACGCTGATGGCCACGGTCAACAGCTCGATCGTGATCATCAGCCTGCCGGCCATCTTCCGTGGCATCGGGCTGGACCCGCTCGAGCGGGGCAACGTCAGCTACCTGCTGTGGATGCTGATGGGCTTCCTGCTGGTCTCGGCGGTCTTCGTGGTCGCCTTCGGCCGGCTGGGCGACATGTACGGCCGGGTGCGGGTCTACGCACTGGGCTTCGTCGTCTTCACTGTCGCCTCGATCGCGCTCGGGTTCGATCCCCTCGATGCCGGCGGGGGAGCGCTGTGGCTGATCGGCTGGCGGGTCGTGCAGGGCGTGGGAAGCGCGATGCTGTTCGCCAACTCCACGGCGATCCTCACCGACGCCTTCCCCAGCTCCCAGCGCGGCCTGGCGCTGGGCATCAACCAGGTGGCCGCCCTCGGTGGCGGCTTCATCGGGCTCATCGTCGGCGGCGTGCTGTCCGAGTGGGACTGGCGGGCGATCTTCTGGGTGAGCATCCCGATCGGGCTGCTGGGCACCGTGTGGTCCTACCGATCGCTGCACGAGCTGGGCGTCACCCGCGCCGGCCGGCTCGACTGGCCGGGGAACATCACCTTCGCCGTCGGGCTCTCGGCCCTGCTGGCCGCCATCACCTACGGCATCCAGCCCTACGGCGACCACGCCACCGGCTGGCTGAACCCGTGGGTGGACGCCGGTCTGATCGGCGGCGTCCTGCTGCTCGTGGCGTTCGGGGTCATCGAGACCAAGGTCAGTGACCCGATGTTCCACATGTCGCTGTTCCGGATCCGGGCGTTCTGGGCCGGCAACCTGGCCGGGCTGCTCGCCTCGATCAGCCGCGGGGGCCTGCAGTTCATGCTGATCATCTGGCTGCAGGGGATCTGGCTCCCGCTGCACGGCTACGACTTCGAGTCGACCCCGCTGTGGTCGGCGATCTACCTGGTGCCGCTGACCGTCGGGTTCCTGCTCGCGGGCCCCGCGTCGGGCGCACTGTCCGACCGGTTCGGCGCACGCTGGTTCGCCTCCGGCGGGCTGCTCCTGGTCGGGGCGACCTTCCTGGGGCTGCTGTTCATCCCGGTCGACTTCCCCTACTGGCTGTTCGCCCTGCTGATCGGGCTGAACGGGGTGGGCTCGGGACTGTTCGCCGCACCCAACACGGCCGCGATCATGAGCAGCGTGCCGGCTGACCAGCGCGGCGTCGCCTCCGGCATGCGGGGCACGTTCTTCAACTCGGGGACGTCGCTGTCCATCGGCGTCTTCTTCTCGCTGATGATCGTCGGCCTGGCCGGGACCCTGCCGAGCGCGCTGTCCAGCGGGCTGCAGGCACAGGGTGTGGACGCCGGGGTCGCCGGTCAGGTCGCCGGGCTGCCTCCGGTGAGCAGCCTGTTCGCCGCCTTCCTCGGCTTCAACCCGGTCCAGGAGCTGCTGGGTCCGACCGGTGCGCTGGACCGGGTGAGCGACCAGCAGGCGGCGACGCTGACCGGCGGGCAGTTCTTCCCGCAGCTGATCTCCGGCCCCTTCCACAGTGGCCTGGTCATCGTCTTCGGTGCCGCCGCGGCGATGTCGGTCATCGCCGCGCTGGCCTCGCTCGCCCGGGGCAAGCGGTATGTGCACGACGACGCGGCGGCCGGGGCATGAGCGCCGCGGTGACCGCCGTCCCGGGAGTGACCGCCGAGGAGGTGGCCGAGCTCTACGTGACGCTGGCCCGGGTGCGCCGCTGGCTGACGCGGCTGGGGCCCGGCGACCCGGCGCCGATCGGGCCCAGCGGGGTCTCCGCGCTGGCCGAGGTGGTCCGGCACGGTCCGGTGCGGCTGTCGGACCTCGCCGCCCGGGAGCGGATCGCCCCGGCGACGCTCAGCCGGGTGGTCGCCGGTCTGGTCGAGCACGGCCACCTCGGGCGGTCGGCCGATCCGGACGACGCCCGGGCCGCGCTGCTCTCGGCCACCGCGGCCGGACGGCAGCTGGTCAGCGGTCTGCGGTCACAGCGGGTGGACGACCTCGCCGCCCGGCTGCGCCGGCTCTCCGACGAGGACCGGACGGCGCTGCTGGCCGCTGCGCCGGCGTTGGCCCGGCTGGTCGCCTCCGACGGCTGACGCCCGCCCCGTTCCGCAGGAATGGCCATGTCTGCGGGGGCGGGAGGGCGATAGCGTCCCGGGATGGAGCAGCGGATCAGCCTGGTCACCCTCGGCGTCACCGACCTCGCCCGCGCCCGCGCGTTCTACGAGGCCCTCGGCTGGCGGGGCCAGGAGGTGCAGGAGACGGTCTTCTTCCAGGCCGGCGGGCTCGTGGTCGTGCTGTGGGGCCGCGCTGCGCTGGCCGCGGACTCCGGCATCGAGGACGCCGGGACCGACGGCTTCGGCGGCATGGCCCTGGCGCACAACGTGCGCTCGCCGGGCGAGGTGGACGCGGTGCTCGCCGAGGCGCTGGCCGCCGGCGCGACCGTCACGCGGCCGGCCGCCGAGACGTTCTACGGCGGCTACGCGGGCTGCTTCACCGACCCCGACGGCCACGTCTGGGAGGTCGCGCACAACCCCGGCTTCACGCTGGGCGCCGACGGCGCGCTGACCGTGCCGGACTTCGGGGCCAGCTAGCCCTCGGGCACCCAGCCCTCGACGAAGGCGGCCAGCCGCCGGGTCACCGCGCCGCCGGCCCGGCCCACGGCCAGCAGTGCGGCACGGTCCAGCGGCACCCGCACCGGACGGCGGACGGCGGTCGCCGTCCGCACCGCGT
>JAOPUQ010000166.1 GCA_025963425.1 Modestobacter sp.
CTTCCGCAACAAGCGGGCTCGTGGGTTCGATCTGTGCATCTACCTGCTGGGGGCTGATCACCACGGCTACATCGGACGGCTGAAGGCGGCCGCGGCGGCTTTCGGGGACGACCCGGACACGGTCGAGGTACTGATCGGCCAGCTCGTCAACCTGGTCAAGGACGGCGAGCCGGTCCGGATGAGCAAGCGGGCCGGCAACGTCGTCCTGCTCGCCGACCTGGTCGAGGTGGTGGGGGCCGACGCCGCCCGCTACGCCCTGGCCCGGGCCTCGGTCGACCAGCAGATCGACCTGGATCTGGACCTGTGGAGCCGGCAGACCAACGACAACCCGGTCTTCTACGTCCAGTACGCCCACGCCCGCATCGCCTCGCTGCTGCGCGGGGCGACCGAGCTGGGGCTCGTGCTCGGCGACCCCGCCGACGTCGACCCCGCCCTGCTCGCGACCCAGCGGGAGAGCGACCTGCTGCGGGCGATCGCGGAGTTCCCGCAGGTGGTGTCCTCGGCCGCGGAGCTGCGCGCCCCGCACCGGGTCGCCCGCTACCTGGAGGAGCTGGCCGGGACCTACCACCGGTTCTACGACGCCTGCCGGGTGCTCCCACGCGGCGACGAGGAGGCCACTCCCTTGACCACCGCCCGGCTGTGGTTGTGCGCGGCGACCGCCACGGTGCTGCGCAACGGACTCGCCGTCCTCGGCGTGCACGCCCCGGAGCGGATGTGAGGGCGCACCCCGCCGGTCCGCTGCACGGCAACATCGCACCGCCGCCGGCCGCCGGACCCGCGCCGGCCGACCTGGGCGCGCTCGACCCGCAGGTCTGGCCCCGCTCCGCGCGGCGGGTGGACGGCGAGCTGCACCTCGGTGGCCGCCCGGTGACCGAGCTGGCCCGCGAGCACGGGACACCGCTGTTCGTGCTGGACGAGGGTGACTTCCGCGGCCGGGCCGCGGACTTCGCCGGGGCCTTCGCCGACGCCGACGTGCACTACGCGTCCAAGGCGTTCCTCTGCGGGCAGGTCGCCCGGTGGATCGCCGAGGACGGGCTGCACCTGGACGCCTGCAGCGGCAACGAACTGACCCTCGCGCTGGCCGCCGGCTTCCCGGCCGCCCGGATCGCGCTGCACGGCAACAACAAGTCCCTCGTCGAGCTGCAGCTGGCGGTGGATGCCGGCATCGGCCACGTGGTGCTCGACTCCTTCGACGAGATCGACCGGCTCGTGCCGCTGGCCGCCGCGCGGGTCGCCGCCGGGGGGCACCCGGTCCCGGTGCTGATCCGGACCACCGTGGGCATCGAGGCGCACACCCACGAGTTCATCGCGACCGCCCACGAGGACCAGAAGTTCGGCTTCTCGCTCGCCGGCGGTGACGCCCTGGCCGCCGCCCAGCGGGTGTGCGGCGAGCCGGCGCTGGAGCTGACCGGCCTGCACAGCCACATCGGCTCGCAGATCTTCGACACCGCCGGCTTCGAGGCCGCCGCGCACCGGGTCGTGGGGTTGATGGGCGCGGTCCGCGACGCCACCGGCCGGGAGCTGCCCGAGCTCAACCTCGGCGGCGGCTTCGGCATCGCCTACCTGCCCGACGACGACCCGGTCTCGCCGGGCGATGTCGCCGGGAAGCTGCGCGCCGTCGTGGCCGCCGAGTGCGCCGAGCTGGGCCTGACGGTGCCGCGGCTGGCCGTCGAGCCGGGCCGGGCGATCGCCGGCCCGGGCACGGTCACCCTCTACGAGATCGGCACGATCAAGCCGGTGCGGCTGGGGGCCAGCGGCGCCCCGGGCACCCCGCTGGTGCGCAACTACGTGTCGGTGGACGGCGGGATGAGCGACAACATCCGCACCGCCCTCTACGACGCCTCGTACACCTGCGTGCTGGCCAACCGGGACTCCGATGCCCCGCCGGCGCTGTGCCGGGTGGTGGGCAAGCACTGCGAGAGCGGCGACATCCTCGTCCGCGACCTGTGGCTGCCCGCCGACGTCGTCCCTGGCGACCTGCTCGCGGTGGCCGCCACCGGCGCCTACTGCTGGTCGATGGCGAGCAACTACAACTACCTGCTGAAGCCCCCGGTGGTCGCCGTACGGGACGGCGTGGCGACCGAGCTGGTGCGGCGTCAGACACTGTCCGACGTGTTCGCCCTCGACGCCGTCCTCGCCGACGTGCCCGCGCCCTCGACCGCGCCCTCCCAGCCGGCGCCCGCCCCGCAGCTGGGGGTGCGCACGTGACCGGCCCGTCGGCCGTCCCGCTGCGCGTCGCGCTGCTGGGTTGCGGCACCGTCGGCAGCGCCGTGCTCCGGCTGCTGACCGACCAGGCCGACGACCTCGCCGCCCGGATCGGCCGCCCGGTGGAGGTCGCGGGCATCGCCGTCCGGCGGCCCGACCGGCACCCCGGTGTGCCCGCGGAGCTGCTCACCACCGACGCGCACGCGCTGGTGACCCGCCCCGACGTCGACCTGGTCGTCGAGGTGATCGGCGGCATCGAGCCGGCCCGCACCCTGCTGCTGGCGGCGATGGCCGCGGGCAAGTCGGTGGTCAGCGCCAACAAGGCGCTACTGGCCGACGAGGGCGTCGCGCTGCACGCCGCCGCCGCGGCCGCCGGTGTCGACCTCTACTACGAGGCCGCCGTCGCCGGCGCCATTCCGCTGCTCCGCCCGCTGCGCGAGTCGCTGGCCGGTGACCAGCTGCGCCGCGTCGTGGGCATCGTCAACGGGACGACGAACTACATCCTGTCCTCGATGGCCGAGACGGGCGCCGGCTTCACCGAGGCCCTGGCGGAGGCGACCGAGGCCGGCTACGCCGAGGCCGACCCGACCGCCGACGTCGACGGGTTCGACGCCGCCGCCAAGGCCGCGATCCTGGCCTCGCTGGCCTTCCACTCCCCGGTGACCGCCGCCGACGTCTACCGCGAGGGCATCTCCGCGGTGTCGGCGATCGACGTCGCCCGGGCCGCGGAGATCGGCTGCACCGTCAAGCTGCTGGCCATCTGCGAGCGGGTGCCCAACGGCAACGGCTCCGGGGACTCCATCGCCGTGCGGGTCCACCCGGCGATGATCCCGACCTCACACCCGCTCGCCGCGGTCAACGGGGCGTTCAACGCGGTGTTCGTCGAGGCCGAGGCCGCCGGGCAGCTGATGTTCTACGGGCAGGGCGCCGGCGGGCAGCCCACGGCCAGCGCCGTCCTCGGCGACCTGGTGGCGGTGGCCCGCAACCGGGTCTCCGGCGCTGCCGGTCCGGGTGCCACCGGCTACGCCGGGCTGCCGACCCGGCCGATGGCCGAGACCCCGACCCGGTACCACGTCAGCCTCGACGTGGCCGACAAGCCGGGTGTGCTGGCGACGGTCGCCCAGGAGTTCGCCGCCCAGGGGGTGAGCATCGCCACCGTCCGCCAGGACGGGCACGGCGATGCCGCCACCCTGGTCATCGTCACCCACCGCGCCCCCGACGCCGCCCTGGCGGCGACGGTGGAGCGGCTGCGGGGGATGGCCGCCGTCCGGGGGGTCACCAGCGTGTTGCGTGTGGAGGGTTTGTCATGACCGGGATCCAGGGACCGCCGACCGGACTGCGGGGCGCCGTCTCACCCTTCTGGCCAGGGTTGATCGAGGCCTACCGGCACCGGCTGCCGGTCAGCCCGTCCACCCCGGTGGTGACGCTGCAGGAGGGCGCCACCCCGCTGGTGCCGGCGCCCGAGCTGTCCCGGCGCACCGGCTGCGACGTCTGGCTCAAGGTCGAGGGCGCCAACCCGACCGGGTCGTTCAAGGACCGTGGGATGACGATGGCGATCACCAAGGCCCTCGAGGAGGGGGCGAAGGCGGTCATCTGCGCCTCGACCGGCAACACCAGTGCCAGCGCCGCCGCCTATGCCGCGCGCGCCGGTCTGGTCTGCGCCGTCCTCGTGCCGCAGGGCAAGATCGCCAGCGGGAAGCTGGCCCAGGCGCTGGTGCACGGGGCGAAGCTGCTGCAGGTCGAGGGCAACTTCGACGACTGCCTCGCGCTGGCCAGCAAGCTGGCCATCGACTACCCGGTCAGCCTGGTCAACAGCGTCAACCAGTACCGGATCGAGGGGCAGAAGACCGCGGCGTTCGAGATCGTCGACGTCCTCGGGGACGCCCCGGACGTGCACTGCCTGCCGGTCGGCAATGCCGGCAACATCACCGCCTACTGGCAGGGCTACCGCGAGTACGCCGCCGACGGCCCGGCCTCCCGCACGCCGCGGATGTGGGGCTTCCAGGCCGCCGGCGCCGCCCCGATCGTCACCGGCAAGGTCGTCGAGCAGCCCAGCACCATCGCCACCGCCATCCGGATCGGCAACCCGGCGTCCTGGACCAAGGCCCTGGATGCCCGGGACTCCTCCGGCGGGCGGATCGACGCGGTCACCGACCGGGCGATCCTGGCCGCCTACCGGCTGCTGGCCCGCACCGAGGCGGTGTTCGTCGAGCCGGCGTCCGCCGCGTCGGTCGCCGGCCTGCTGCAGGTGGCGGCCGCCGGCGAGCTGGCCCCCGGCCAGCGGGTGGTGTGCACGGTCACCGGCAACGGCCTCAAGGACCCCGAGTGGGCCATCTCCGGCGCCCCCGCACCGGTGACCATCCCGGTCGACGCTGCCGCGGCGGCCGCGCAGCTCGGCCTGTAGACGTCGTGATCGCTCCCGTGTCGGCGGTGCGTGTCCGCGTGCCCGCCACCAGCGCCAACCTCGGTCCCGGCTTCGACTGTGCCGGCCTGGCGCTGGGCTGCTGGGACGTCCTGGACGTCGCCGTCACCGACGGTGGGCTGACCGTCGAGGTCAGCGGCACCGGGGCGGGGGAGCTGCCCACCGACGAGTCGCACCTGGTCGTGCGGTCCTTCCGGGCGGCGTGTGCCGAGCTGGGCTGGTCGCCGGCCGGCCTGCACCTGTCCGCCCGCAACGACGTCCCGCAGGGCCGCGGGCTGGGCTCGTCGGCCGCGGCGGTGACTGCGGGCGTGCTGGCCGCCTGGGCGCTGTGCCCCGACGTCGCCGGGGTCGACGACGCGGCGGTGCTGCGGCTGTGCTCGGACCTGGAGGGTCACCCGGACAACGTCGCCGCCTGCCTCCTCGGCGGGGCGACGCTGTCCTGGACGACGCCGGCCGGAGCCCGCGCCGAGCGGCTGTCGGTGGACCCGCGGATCGCCCCCGTGCTGTTCGTGCCGGACGCGACGCTGTCCACGCACGTGGCCCGCGGCCTGCTGCCGGCCACCGTCCCGCACGCCGACGCCGCGCACGCCGCCGGCCGGGCCGCGCTGCTGGTGCACGCCCTCACCCGCGACCCGGCACTGCTGTTCGAGGGGACCGAGGACCGGCTGCACCAGGCGCAACGCGCCCCGGCGATGCCCGAGAGCGCTGCGCTGGTGGCTGCGCTGCGGGCCGACGGGCACGCGGCCGTGGTCTCGGGTGCCGGACCCAGCGTGCTGGTCCTCGCCCCGCTGGCCGGCGGCGAGCACGCCGGGGATGCGGTGTCCGCCGCCACCGTCCGCGAGCTGGTGGGGCGTACCCCGCCGGGGTGGCGATGCCTGCCGCTGCCGGTCGACCACACCGGCGCGACGGTCACCCCGCTCTGCTGATCACGATGCGGTATCGTTCTGCCTGCCCGGAAGACACTGGTGGCAGACGGTGTTGTGGGCAATGTCGGCCTGTGTCTAGGCTGACGTCGTAGCCGCCTCCGGGCGTTGCTCCACGCGGGGCGTTGCAGACGGGACGATCCGTCGCCGCTGATCCTCGCCTCGCATCCAACAGATCCGTGCTCTCCCGATCGACTCCACGAGTCTAGAAACAGGCTCCTGCTGTCCGGGACCGGGTCACCTCCTGCGCTGGTAGGCGCAGGTCACCGCAGGGAAGGACCTGTACGTGAGCGAGACCACCGACCTCGTCGACGTTCCGTCGACCGAGGCAGCTGCCGACACCGGAGCGGCCAGCCGTTCCCGTCGTCGAGGCAGCGGACTGTCCGGGATGCTGCTGCCCGAGCTGCAGCGCCTGGCCGGTGAACTGGGCATCGCCGGCACCGGCAAGATGCGCAAGAGCGACCTCGTCGCCGCCATCTCCGAACGCCAGGTGGGCGGGCCGGCCAACGGCTCGGCACCGGCACCGGCGCGGGCCGCCGCCCCCACCGTCCCCGCGCCGCGCACCGACCGCGCCGCCGCATCCGGGGGCGTGACCGCCACGGCCGCACCGCTGGAGGCGCCGGTCAGTGGCGGCGCGAACGGCGGACCGGTGAACGGCTCGGCCAACGGCG
>JAOPUQ010000024.1 GCA_025963425.1 Modestobacter sp.
TGCAGGTCAGCCGCACCACCAGGGAGATGTTCTGACTTATGGAGGGGCGGCACGTCCACCCCTCCACGCTTTACCCGGGTGCGGTCCGCAACGTGGAGACGATCCAGTTGAAGAACGACAACATCACCCGGCTGCAGCGCTACGTCGAGTTCATGAAGAAGGTCGTGCCGATGCACGACGACCTCTTCGACTTCTTCTACGAGGCGCTGCCCGGCTACGAGATGGTCGGGAACCGGCGGATCCTGCTCGGTTGCTGGGGGGCGTTCCAGGACCCCGAGCACTGCAACTTCGAGTACAAGGACATGACCGACTGGGGTCGCAAGATGTACGTGACCCCGGGCGTCGTCGTCGACGGGAAGCTCGTCACGACCGACCTGGTGACGATCAACCTCGGCATCCGGATCCTGCTCGGCAGCTCCTACTACGAGGACTGGGAGGGCCAGGAGACCTTCGTGACCCACGACCCGTTGGGGAACCCGGTCGACCGCCGCCACCCGTGGAACCAGCACACCAACCCCCAGCCGCAGAAGCGGGACCTGGACGACAAGTACAGCTGGGTGATGTCGCCGCGCTGGTACGACGGCAAGGAGTACCTCGCCCTCGACACCGGCGGCGGTCCGCTGGCCCGCCTGTGGGTCACCGCGCTGGCCAACCTGGTCGACATCGGCTACGTCAAGGCGACCGGCAGCAGCGTGCAGATCAACCTCCCGAAGACCGCGCTCAAGGGCCCGGTGAGCTTCGAGTGGAAGGTCCCGCGGTGGAGCAACACCCTCGAGCGGAACCGGGCCCGCACCTACTTCCAGGCCTACGCCGCCGCGTGCGCGCTGCACTTCGCGGAGAAGGCCCTGGTCGAGATCCGGGCCGGGCACACCAAGACCTGGGAGTCCTTCGAGGTCCCGGAAGAGGGCATCGGCTGCGGCTTCACCGAGGCCGTGCGTGGCGTGCTCAGCCACCACCTGGTCATCCGGGACGGGAAGATCGCCAACTACCACCCGTACCCGCCGACCCCGTGGAACGCCAGCCCTCGGGACAGCTTCGGCACGCCCGGCCCCTACGAGGACGCCGTCCAGGGGCAGCCCATCTTCGAGGAGAACGACCGCGAGCACTTCAAGGGCATCGACATCATGCGCACCGTGCGCAGCTTCGACCCCTGCCTGCCGTGCGGCGTGCACATGTACCTCGGCGAGGGCAAGCAGCTGGAGGTGACCCACTCGCCCACCCAGTCGGTCACCGGCGAGTGAGAGGCCCGGCCGTGACGTCGGCGGGCCCGGTCCCGGAGCCGGATGACGGACCCGACCTGCGGGCCACGGGTGAGCGCATCGAGGTACTGCTGGAGGCGGCGTCCACCGGGGGGAGGGTGGCGCGCGAGCGGGCCGAGGAGCTGGTGCGCCTGGTCGTGGACCTCTACGGCGCCGGGCTGGAGCGGCTGCTGGAGATCGTGTACGACTCCGGCCGGCTGGACGACGAGGTGCTCGGCCGGCTCGCCGCCGACGACCTCGTCGCCAGCCTGCTGGCCGTCCACGGCCTGCACCCCTACGACGTCGAGACCCGGGTGGCCCAGGCGCTGGACGGCGTCCGGCCCTACCTGGGCTCCCACGGGGGCGACGTGCAGCTCGTCGGGGTGACCGACGAGGGGGTCGTGCGACTGCGGATGCTCGGCAGCTGCGACGGCTGCCCCTCGTCCTCGGTCACCCTGACCCTCGCCGTGGAGACCGCGATCCGGTCGGCCGCGCCCGAGGTGAGTGCCATCGAGGTGGAGGAGGCTCTGCCGGGCGGATCGGCGGGCGTCTCGGTCATCCCGGTGACGGCCCTGCGCTCGCGGCTGGACGGCGCCACCCCGACGGACGCGGGGAACGGCGGAGCCGGGGTCGACTGGACGACGGTCGAGGAGCTCGGGGCCCTCGCCCCCGGCCAGGTAGGTGCCTTCTCCGTCGCCGGCCTGCCCGTCCTGGGCGCGCGGATCGGCACCGACCTGTACGCCTACCGCGACCGCTGTCCCTGCTGCGCCGGCAGCCTGGCCGACGGCGTCGTCGAGCGGCGCCTCGGCGGAGGTATCCGGGACGCGGTCCTGCGCTGCCCGGCCTGCTCCCGGCACTACGACGTGCGCCACGCCGGTCGCGGGCTCGACGGCACCGACGACCACCTCGAGCCGGTTCCGTTGCTCGTCCACGACGGCATGGTGTCGGTGGCGGTCCCGAGGGCGCCGAGCGCCGGCGGGCCGCTCTCGTGACCGCCGCCGGCTCCAGCCCCCGCGGCGGTCGGACGGCCAACCCGCTGGCCGTGCTCGCGCGGGTCAGCGCGGCCCGTCCCGAACCCGGAGCGGACGAGCGCTGCGAGATGTGCGCCGCGGACATCGGCGAGCAGCACCAGCACGTGGTCGACCTCGTCGGCCGCGGCCTGATGTGCACCTGCCGCCCGTGCTACCTGCTGTTCACCGCCGAGGACGCCGAGCTCCGCTACCGCGCGGTGCCCGACCGGTACCTGTCATTCCCCGGGTTCGCCCTCTTCGCCGGTCAGTGGGACGAGCTGGAGATCCCGGTCGGGCTGGCCTTCTTCTTCACCAACTCGATGCTCGGGCGCACCGTCGCCTTCTATCCGGGACCGGCCGGGGCGACCGAGTCGGAGCTGCCGCTCGGCGCCTGGGACCGGGTCGTGGACGCCAACCCCGCGCTCCGGCTGCTCAGGCCGGACGTCGAGGCGCTGATCGTCCGGATGCCGGGCCGGGACAACGGCGGAACGGTGGCCCACCTGGTGCCGATCGACCGCTGCTACGAGCTGGTCGGCTCCCTGCGGATGGCCTGGCGCGGCTTCGACGGTGGGCAGGAGGCGCGTGCCCTGCTCGACGCGTTCTTCGCCGACCTCGCCGCGCGCAGCCGGCCCGCCCCCGGGACGGTGCCGTGATGCCCGAGCTGTCCTTCACGGTCGTCGACGTCGCACCCGAGCCGTACTCCGCCGCACCGAACCTGCTCGCCCGGCTGCGTGTCGAGGAGGCCACCGGCGAACGCGTGCACGCGCTGGCCCTGCGCGCCCAGGTCCGGATCGAGCCGCAGCGCCGCCGGTACGACGACACCGAGGAGCGGGCGCTGCTGGACCTCTTCGGCGACCGGACGCGCTTCGCCCAGACCCTCAAGCCGTTCACCTGGCTGCACACCTCCACCGTCGCGCAGGGGTTCACCGGGTCGACCGAGATCGACCTGGTGCTCCCGTGCACCTACGACTTCGAGGTGTCGGGCGCCACCTACCTGCACGCGCTGCGCGACGGCGACGTCCCGCTGCTGTTCCTCTTCAGCGGCACCGTGTTCACCCGCGGGGCGACGGGCTTCTCCGTCGCCCCGGTGGCCTGGGACTGCGAGGCGCCGTTCCGGCTGCCGGTCAGCGTCTGGCGCGACCTGATGGAGCAGGCCTTCCCCGGCAGCGAGTGGGTGCGGATGCACCGGGACACCGTGGACGCCCTGGCGCACTACCGGCACGAACGCGGACTGACCAGCTGGGACGCCGTCGTCAGCACGCTGCTCGCAGAGGCCACTCTCGCGGCGGGGGACCCGGCAGGGGAGCGACCGTGACGCTCAGCCTCGCCCGGCTCGCCGCCGACGCCGTCCTCTACGAGGGGTACCTGCTGTACCCCTACCGGTCCACCGCCGCCAAGAACCAGGTGCGCTGGCAGTTCGGCGTGCTCAGCCCGCCGGGTGCCGCCGTCGCCGGCGTGGGGGAGGAGGCCGACCTCGCCGTCCAGTGCCTGCTGCGGACCGACGATGCCGGAGACCCGGCGGCCACCGTCGCCGTCCACCTCCGGTTCCTCCAGCTGCAGCGCCGGTCGGCCGAGCGCGAACGGGCTGACGGCAGCTACGAGACCGTCGGCGAGCTGCGGGCCGGCGGCGCCGTCTGGACCAGCTGGGACGAAGCCGTCGAGGTGGAGCGCGACCTGGGGACGTTCGGGGTCAGCGAGCTCCGCCGCGGTGCGGAGGTGACCGTGCGGGTCCCCGGCGGCGAGGAGGTCGAGCACCTGCCGGGCGGCCGGCTGGTGCGCCGCCGCTGGCCGCTGCGCGGGGTCGTGTCGCTGACCGCCGAGGACGACGGAGCCCTGCTGCGGCTGCGGGTCTCGGCCGCCAACACCGGCGACCCGGCCACGGCAAAGGACGCCGCCCTCCGGTCGTCGCTGATCGGCGCGCACCTGCTGCTGGAGGCCGGCCGGTCGCGGTTCGTGTCGGTGATCGACCCGCCGGCGGAGGCCCGGGACGCGGCCGCCCACTGCACCCAGCACCGCTGCTGGCCCGTCCTCGCCGGGGACGGCGGCCCGGACGGGCAGACCTCCGACGTCGTCCTCGCTGCGCCGATCATCCTGTACGACCACCCCGCGGTGGCCCCGGAGAGCGCCGGCGCGATGTTCGACTCCACCGAGATCGACGAGATCCTCACGCTGCGGGTGATGACCCTGACCGAGGAGGAGAAGGCGCAGGCCCGGGCCACCGACGCGCAGGCGGCGGCGATCATCGACCGCTGCGAGCAGATGTCACCCCAGGAGCTGCAGCGGCTGCACGGCATCCTGCGCGAACCGCACCCGGCCGCCCCGGCCCTGACCGGCGACGAGTGGTGGGCCGCCGAGGCCGCGGCCGAGGTGTCTCCGGAGACCGACTCCGTGCGGATCGCGGGGATCCGGGTGGTCCGCGGCAGCCTGGTGCGGTTGCACCCGTCCCGGCGGGCCGACGCCCAGGACATGTTCCTCGCCGGCCTGGAGGCCTACGTCAGCGCCGTGCACGTCGACCTCGACGGCCAGACGCACGTCGCCGTCACCCTCGTCGACGACCCCGCGGCCGATCTGCACGAGTGGTACGGCCGCCACCTCTACTTCGCCCCCGACGAGCTCGAACCGCTCGCCGGCACCGGAGACATCGACCAGCGAGAGGAGAGCCTGTCGTGAAGGTGCTCGGAGTGCTGACCACCGCCCTGCTGGGGGCCGCCCTGGCGGGGGCCGTCGTCCTCGGGATGCGCTCGGTCCCCGACGTGAAGCGCTATCTCGCCATGCGCCGGATGTAGGCGGACATGTCCGCCGGAGGAATCGGAGGAGATCCCGTGAACGCGAACGACGGCACCGGACCTGCCGCGCATCTGCAGGCGGAGCCCCAGGAGGCACGCGGCGCCCCCGGGTCGCGGGACACCGGCTCGGACGAGCCCGCCGGCGGCCCGGCGGACCGGCCGGCCGGCACCTCGCACGACGACAGCGACAGCACGGTCGACGCGCAGGGCGCCCAGCACCCGGATGCGCCGCAGCTGCCGACCGGCGACCAGGCCGGCTGACGGCTCGCGGCGCGGGAGAGAAGGAGGAGACCGATGAGCACCACACCAGATCCCGGCCCCACGGACCTCGAGGGCCGGGCCGTCCCGCCCTACGAGGGCCGCCGGGAGAGCGCCGACGTGGCCGGCGAGGCGAAGGTGCGCCGCGACGGCGCCACCGTCGGTGGCGCGACGGGTCCGGTCGAGAGCGAGGAGCGGAAGGCCCCCGAGCCGGCCGACACCCCCGGCGGGGCGGTCGCCTCGCCGGCCGACGAGCAGCCGGCCGCCGACACCCCCAGTGGTGACCCGGGTGAGGCGTCGGTCGGGCCGGCGCATCACGCCGGCACGACCCGCGGAGAGGACGTCAGCAAGGACCAGCACGACCAGAGCGACCGGTCCGGCGGCTCGGGGAGCGGGGCCTAGTGGAGGGGCCCCGGGCGCCGCGTGTCCTGGTCGCCGGGATCGGGAACGTCTTCCGGACCGACGACGGCTTCGGGTCGGAGGTGGCCCGGCGGCTGTCCGGGCTGCCGTGGGCGGACGGCGTCCGGGTGGTCGACTACGGCGTCCGGGGGATGCACCTGGCCTACGACCTGCTCGAGCCGTGGGACGCGTTGATCATGATCGACGCGCTCCCCGACCGGGGACGGGCCGGCACCGTCACGGTGATCGGGATCGGTGCGGACGACGTCGGCGGGGGAGCGCAGGTCGACGCGCACGGCATGGATCCCGCCACCGTGCTCGCCACCCTCGACGTACTGGGCGGACACCTCCCACCCAGCACCCTGCTGGTCGGCTGCCAGGTCGCCGACACCGGGGACGGCATGGGGCTGACGCCGCTCGCCGCCGCCGCGGTCGACGAGGCCGCGAGCGCCGTGCGCTCCCTGGTGATGCGCGAGCTGCACCCGGGCGGGGTGACCTGAGATGTGCCTGGGGATCCCGGGTCGGGTGGTCGGGATGGTGCCGGGCTTCGGTGACCAGCTCGCGCTCGTCGAGGTCGAGGGCGCTGCCCGCAAGGTGAACATCGGCCTGCTCGACGAGGCGCCGGCCCCCGGCCAGTGGGTGCTGATCCACATGGGCTTCGCCGTGGAGACCACCGACGCCGCCGGCGCCGAGACGGCGATGAGCGGCCTGGAGATGATGGGCCGCCCACGCGATGACGCGGTGCTCGACCACCCCGGGCCCGGGCCGTGACCGGCCGGGTGCGGGTCCGCTACCGGGTCACCGGCGTCGTCCAGGGGGTCGGCTTCCGTCCGTTCGTCTACGTCACCGCCAGCAGGCTCGGGCTGTCCGGGTCGGTCGCCAACGACACGCGCGGCGTGCTCGTCGAGGCCGAGGGTGCGCGGCCGGACGTGGAGGAGTTGGGGCGTCGCCTGACCGACGGTGCGCCGCCGCTGGCGGTGGTGGACTCCGTGACGGGCAGTGAGGTGCCGGTGCGGGGCGGGACCGGGTTCACCATCGCCGCCTCCGACCGCGGCCGGCCGGCCGGGGCCCGGACGTTCGCGGGCCCGGACGTGGCGACCTGCGCGGATTGTCTGGCCGAGCTCGCCGACCCGGCCGACCGGCGCCACCGCCACCCGTTCATCTCCTGCACCAACTGCGGTCCCCGCTTCACGATCATCCGTGAGCTGCCCTACGACCGCCCGGCCACCACCATGGCCGGGTTCCCGATGTGCGCTGCCTGCGCCGCGGAGTACGCCGACCCGGCCGACCGGCGCTTCCACGCCCAGCCGATCGCCTGTCCCGACTGCGGACCACGGCTCGAGCTGGTCGGTGCGGGCGTGCCGCACCGCACCGGTGACCACGCGCTCGTCGCCACCCGCCGGCTGCTGGCCAGCGGCGCGATCGTGGCCGTCAAGGGGCTGGGCGGCTACCACCTCGCCTGCGACGCCACCAACGCCGCGGCCGTGGCCGAGCTGAGGAGGCGGAAGCGCCGCGGTGACAAGCCGTTCGCGGTGATGGTCGCCGATCTCCCCGCGGCGCGGGAGCTGGCCGCGGTGGACGACGCGGAAGCCGCGCTGCTCTGCGGTCCCCGCCGTCCCGTGGTGCTGCTCGCCCGCGGTGCGGGAGCCCACCGGCTGGCTCCGGACGTCGCCCCGGGCAGCCCCGACCTGGGGGTGCTGCTGCCGTACACGCCGGTGCACACGCTGCTGCTCGGACCGCCCGGGCACGGGTGCGACGCGGACGCCCCGGACTGCCTGGTGATGACCTCGGGCAACCTCGGCGGTGAGCCGATCGCCTACCGCGACGACGACGCAGCCGTCCGGCTGGCACCGCTGGCCGACGCCTGGCTGCGCCACGACCGGCCGATCCAGGTGCCGGTCGACGACTCGGTGTCGCGGGTGGTCGACGGGCGGGAGGCCCCGGTGCGGCGGTCGAGGGGCTACGCCCCGTTGCCTCTCGCGCTGCCGGTGACGATCCCGGCGACGCTCGCCGTCGGAGCCGACCTCAAGAACACCTGTGCGGTGGCCGACGGCCGCTACGCCTGGCTCAGCCAGCACATCGGGGACATGGACGACCTGGCCACCCTGGAGGCCTTCGGCGCCTCGGTCGGCCACCTCGGTCGACTGGCGGGGGTCATACCGGGCCAGCTCGTCGCCGACGCCCATCCCGGCTACCGGTCGACCGCCTGGGCCCGCCGGGCCGCGCACGGCCGGCCCGTCGTCGCGGTGCAGCACCACCACGCGCACGTCGCCTCGGTGATGGGGGAGCACGGGCTCGACGGCCGGGCGCCGGTGATCGGGATCGCCTTCGACGGCACCGGCTACGGCACCGACGGCGCAGTCTGGGGCGGCGAGGTGCTGGTCGCCGACTACAAGGGCTTCCGCCGGGTCGCCCACCTCGGCTACGTGCCGCTCCCGGGCGGGGACGCCAGCGTCGCGCGCCCCTACCGGATGGCGCTGTCCCATCTGTTCGCCGCGGGCGTCCCGTGGGACCCCGACCTCGCCCCGGTCGCGGCCTGCCCGCCGGCCGAGCGCGGCGTGCTGGCCCACCAGCTGTCCTCCGGGTTCGGCGCCGTTCCGACGTCGAGCATGGGCCGGCTGTTCGACGCCGTCGCCTCGCTGGCCGGCGTCCGCCACGTCGTGGACTTCGAGGCGCAGGCCGCCGTCGAGCTGGAGGGGCGGGCCCGCGGTGCCGCCGCGGGAACGGGCGGCTACGCCTTCGGGCTCCGGGGCGCCGGGGACGCCCCGGTCGTGGCGGACCCGGCCCCGCTGATCCGGTCCGTGGTCGCCGACCGGCGCGCCGGGGTGCCCGCCGAGGTGGTGGCGGCGCGCTTCCACGCCGCCGTCGCCGGGCTGGTCACCGACCTGGCCGTCCTCGCCCGGGACCAGACCGGTCTGGGCACGGTCGTCCTGGGGGGTGGCGTGTTCGGCAATGCGCTCCTCCTGTCGGCCGCGCGCCGGCAGCTCGAGCGCGGCGGGTTCACCGTGCTGAGCGCGGAGCAGCTGCCGGCGAACGACGGTGGCCTCGCCCTGGGCCAGTTGCTGGTCGGGGCGCTCGGCTGAGCGTCCCGGGGGACGACGAGAGGAGCGGGACATGTGCCTTGCCGTACCGGGCCGGGTCGACACGTTGCGGCAACGCGACGGGACGCTGATGGCCGAGGTGGACTTCGGTGGCGTTCGCAAGGACGTCTGCTGCGAGTACGTGCCCGACGTCGCGGCCGGCGACTACGTGATCGTGCACGTCGGCTTCGCCATCCAGCGCCTGGACGAGGCGTCGGCTCTCGCGACGCTCGCGGACTTCGAGGCGATGGGGATCCTCGAGGAGGAGTTCGGGGACCAGGAGGCGCGCGCCGCTCGGCAGGCCGACGCCGCACCGCACACCCCCGGACGCACCACCGAGCGGTCGGGAGGCCGGCGATGAAGTACCTCGACGAGTTCAGCAACCCCGACCTGGCCCGGCACCTGCTCGACCAGATCCACGCCGCCACGACCGGCAACTGGGCGATCATGGAGGTCTGTGGCGGGCAGACGCACTCGATCATCCGGCACGGCATCGACCAGCTGCTGCCCGAGGGCATCGAGATGATCCACGGGCCGGGCTGCCCGGTCTGCGTCACGCCGCTGGAGGTCATCGACAAGGCGCTGGCCATCGCGGAGCGGCCGGACGTCATCTTCTGCTCGTTCGGCGACATGCTCCGGGTGCCGGGCAGCAGTCAGGACCTGTTCCGGATCAAGAGCCGCGGCGGCGACGTGCGCGTCGTCTACTCGCCGCTGGACGCCCTCACCGTGGCCCGGGAGAACCCGGACAAGCAGGTGGTGTTCTTCGGGATCGGGTTCGAGACGACGGCACCGGCGAACGCGATGACCGTCTACCAGGCCAAGCGGCTGGGCGTGCCGAACTTCTCGCTGCTGGTCTCCCACGTGCTGGTTCCCCCGGCGATCGCGGCGATCATGGAGTCGCCGAGCTGCCGGGTGCAGGGGTTCCTGGCCGCCGGCCACGTGTGCAGTGTCATGGGCACGGCCGGTTACCCGGAGCTCGCCGACCGGTACCGCGTCCCGATCGTCGTCACCGGCTTCGAGCCGCTGGACATCCTGGAGGGGATCCGGCGCACGGTGCTGCAGCTGGAACAGGGCCGGCACGAGCTGGAGAACGCCTACGCGCGCGCGGTGCCCGCGGCCGGCAACCCGGTGGCCCGGCGGATGCTGGAGGACGTCTTCGAGGTCACCGACCGGGCCTGGCGGGGGATCGGGATGATCCCCGGCAGCGGCTGGCGGCTGTCCGACGCCTACCGCGAGTGGGACGCCGAGGCCCGGTTCGACGTCGGCGGCATCCACACCGACGAGTCGGCGATCTGCCGCTCCGGAGAGGTGCTGCAGGGGCTGCTGAAGCCGCACGAGTGTGCCGCCTTCGGCAAGGAGTGCACGCCCCGCAACCCGCTCGGCGCCACGATGGTGTCCTCCGAGGGCGCCTGTGCCGCCTACTACCTGTACCGGCGACTCGACACCCCGGCGACCCGGCCGGTGGGGGCGGGCGCATGACCGGGCGGGCGATCGCGCTGGACATCGACGGCTGGGTCTGCCCGGCGCCCCTGCGCGACTCCCCGACTATCGTCATGGGCCACGGCGGCGGCGGGGCGATGTCGGCCGAGCTGGTCGAGCACCTGTTCCTGCCGGCGTTCGGCCCGGCGGCGGACGCCGGCCTCGGCGATTCGGCCGTCGTCCCGGTGGGCGGGTGCCGGCTGGCCTTCTCCACCGACTCCTACGTCGTCAAGCCGCTGTTCTTCCCGGGCGGGTCGATCGGCGACCTCGCCGTCAACGGCACGGTCAACGACCTGGCGATGGCCGGGGCGCAGCCGTTGGTCCTGTCGACGGCGTTCATCCTCGAGGAGGGCACGGCCCTGGCCGACATCGGCCGGGTGGCCGAGGCGATGGGCCGCGCCGCGTCGGTGGCCGGCGTCCGGCTCGTCACCGGGGACACCAAGGTGGTCGATGCCGGATCCGGTGACGGGATCTTCGTCAACACCGCGGGCATCGGCCTGGTGCCCGACGGGGTCGACATCGCGCCGGGGCGGGCCCGGCCGGGCGACGTGGTCATCGTCAGCGGTGACATCGGGGTGCACGGCGTCGCCGTGATGAGCTGCCGGGAGGGGCTGGAGTTCGGCACCCCGGTGCGCAGCGACAGCGCGCCGCTGAACGGCCTGGTCGCGGCCATGCTCGCCGCCGGCGGGGACGTGCACGTGCTCCGCGACCCCACCCGGGGCGGCGTGGCGGCATCGCTCAACGAGATCGCGAAGGCGGCCGGGGTGGGCGTCGAGCTGGTGGAGCGGAACCTGCCGATCCCGCAGGCCGTGCGGGATGCGTGCGGGCTGCTCGGCCTGGACCCGCTCTATGTCGCCAATGAGGGGAAGCTCGTGGCGTTCGTGGCGCGGGAGGACGCCGACGCGGTGCTGGCGGCCATGCGCGGCCACGAGCACGGCGCGGGCGCGGTGGTGATCGGCGGCTGCGTGGCCGAACACCCCGGCATGGTCGTCACCCGGACCGGTCTGGGCGGTACCCGCGTCGTGGACCTGCCGATCGGCGAACAGCTGCCGCGGATCTGCTGAGTGGCGCTCAGCCCGGGGGAAGTGCTGTTCGCCCGCTACGCCTTCCCGCCCAACGACCTCGGGCACTGCGGTCCGCCGGGGGCGGAGCGGCTGCTGGCCGGCGCCGCCGGCGGCGAGCACCGCGGACTGCGCGCCCGCCTCGAGCAGTTCGAGGGGGCGTGGCCCTACCTGTCCCTGCTCGCCGGCACGGCGGGCGTCGACGACGGTCTCGACGCCGAGGTCGTCACGGCCTACTGGCTCGGCGGCGAGCTGCTCGACCGGCTCGCGACGGCCGCATTCCTGGCCGGAGTCGCGCGGGCCTTCGGCGCGCAGCCGGGGGTGCGGGAGCGGCTGGCGCAGCTGCCCGACCCGGCGGCGGCGCGCGCCGACCACGTCTTCCACGTGTTCGTGGTCTACCCGTGGGTGGGGCTGCTCGGCTCGGGCAGCGACGTGCCGCGCTCGGTGCTGGACAGCTGCCGGGTGCGGTGGGGCACGGTGGTCTCGGTCGAGGGTCAGTCGGCCGGCGTGCGGTCCCGCCCGCTGACGTGGGACGGCTCGGCGCTGGGGCTCGGCGCCGAGCGGGTGGAGGAGTGCTGCTGGGCCCGTGCCGAGCACACCTTCGTGCGCGGACTGCGCCCCGGTGACCAGGTGTCGCTGCACTGGAACTGGGTCTGCGACCGGCTCGATGACGACCGGGTCCGGGCGCTGTCGGCGCGCACCCACCGTCAGGTCGCCCTGACGAACGCCTGGCTGGCGGGGCGGCGCTGATGGGCCGGGACGAGGAGCGGCGCGCCGCCTGCGGGGCACCCGGTGCCGGCGACCGGGACCCTGGTCCGCGGCCCGGCGGCGGCGTAGCGTTCCGGACCCGGAGGGGTAGGAGCGCCGTGCGCGAGCTCGCGATCACCCAGAGCGTGACGTCCGCCGCCGCCCGGCGTCCGGCCGTCCCGGGGCCCGTCCTGTTCGCCCGCTATGCCTTCCCGCCCAATTCCCACGGCTTCTGCGGCCCGGCCGACCATGGCGGGTTCTTCGAGTACGGCGTCGCCGGGGCCGACCACGCCGGCCTGCGGGCGATGGCCCAGCAGTTCGCCGGTGCATGGCCCTACCTCCAGCTGATCGCGGGCGCCACCGGCCTGTCCGACCCGCTGGACCGCCGGGTCGTGGAGGCCTACTGGATCGGCAGCCCCCGGCTGGACCAGGTCGGCACCCGCTCGGTCGGGGACTCGATGGAGGACCGGTTCCGCGTCATGACCGGGGCGAGGTTCGGAAGTCTCGCCGAGGGAGTGCTCGCCGGGGGAGTGCCGCACCACAGCTTCGCCGTCTTCTGCATCTACCCCTACACCGGACTGCTGACCGACCGGCGCAAGGCGCCGCACGCCCTCACCGTGCTGGACCGGTGCCGGATCCGCTGGGGGCGCGTGCTGGCGGTGCAGGGTGACCAGGTCGTCGTGCAGAGCCGGCCACTGACCTGGGACGGCCGGGACCTGCAGCTCGGACCGGGTGCGACCGAGACGGTCGTGCAGTCGGTCGAGGGGGTCGGGATGGTGCGCCCGGTGGAGCCCGGCGACTGGGTGTCCCTGCACTGGGAGTGGGTGTGCGACCGGCTCACCGACAGGCAGGTGGGTCGGCTCCGCCGGTACACCGAACGGCACCTGGCGATCGTCAACGACCGGCAGACCCGCTCAGCGGTACCCGCGTTGCTGGGCTGATCTCAGCCGTCCGGCCCGGCCAGCGGCCACCCGTGCACCAGGGTCCAGCCGACCCGGGCGCCGACCTGGTGGCGTGGGGCGCCGGCCTCCCGGATCAGCAGCTCACCCAGCGGGCTCCGTACGAGGTGGTCGGAGTGCGGGCCCCGGAACCAGACCCCGCGCAGCTCCGCCTCCACCGGGCCACCGAGCCGGGCCCAGCCGGGCCGGACCAGCAGCGTTCCGGAGCCGTCCGGGGCGTCGATCACCGAGGCCGGGCCGGTGAGCCGGGCGGCGAACAGGTCCACGGGCTCGTCGTACACCTGCTGCGGCGTGCCGACCTGCACGAGCTGTCCGTCGCGCAGGAGCGCGACCCGGTCGGCCAGGCCGAGCGCCTCCTCCGCGTCGTGCGTGGCGTAGACGGCGGCGGCACCGGTGTCGCGCCGGCGGGCGAGCAGCTCCTCGAGGAAGACGCCGCGAACGTGGGTGTCCAGGTGGGCGGTCGGCTCGTCGAACAGGTACACCGACGGGCGCCGGGCCAGTGCCCGCGCCAGGCCCACGCGCTGTTGTTCGCCGCCGGAGAGCTCCGCGGGTCTCCGGTCGGCCAGGTGGGCGATCCGCAGGCGCTCCATGATCGCCAGTGCCTCGCGGCGGGCCTGCGCCCGGCCGGCTCCGCGGCGGCGCGCGGGATAGGCGACGGTGTCCAGCGCGGACAGGTGCGGCCAGAGCGCGTAGTTCTGGAAGACCACGGCGAGGTCCCGGCGCTCCGGCGGGAGGGGGCGTCCGTTGCCGGCGACGGTCCTCCCGCCCAGCCGGACGGTGCCCGCGCTCGGCGCGAGGAAACCGGCCACCGTGTGCAGCAGGGTCGACTTGCCCGAGCCGGACGGGCCCAGCAGCGCCAGCACCTCTCCGGGCTGGACGCGGAGGCTCACCCCGCGCAGCACCATCGCCCCGGCGTACTGCACGACGAGGTCCGCCACCTCGACGGCCGGCTCAGCCGACATGTGCGATCCCGCCCGCCCGCACGGTCGGCGGGCCGGCACGTCGGGTCCGGAGCCGGTCGAGAACGCACCACAGGACGAGCGCCGGCCCGACGACGAGCAAAGCGAGGACGACGGACAGGGCGGCGGTCGGGCCCTTCCGGCCGAGCTCCTCGCTGTTGAGCACGACGACCGCCAGCGTCTCGCTCCCGGGCCCGTAGAGGAGACTGGACATCGTCACCTCGTGCAGGGCGGTGAGGAAACAGATCAGCCAGGCGCCCAGCAGGGCCGGCGCCAGCGGCCGCAGGGCGACGGTCCGGACGGCGGTGAGCGCGCCGGCGCCGCTCACCCGGGCGGCGCGCAGCTCGTCGGGCGGCAGCCGGTCGAGTGCGCCGGCGATCGGCCGGTGCGCGAAGGCCCACAGCTTGGCCAGGTAGGCCAGCAGGATCAGCGTCAGCGTCCCGGACAGCCAGCGCCCGTAGGTCATCAGCAGCGCGACCGCGAGCGTCGAGCCGGGGAGCACGAGCGTCAGGGTGATCAGGGACGCCGTCGCGCGCCCGGCCCGGCGACTTTCCACCACCGCCACGAGCCCGCCCAGCCCGACGAGCAGGGTCGCCGCGATCCCGGCCAGGCCGACGCTCCGTCCGAGCGCCTCGACGGTGCGGGGGGTGAGCACCTGCCGGAAGTGGTCCACGGTCCAGTTGCCCGGCGTCGGCGGCACGCCCAGGGCGCCGGTCACCGAGGACAGCAGGAGGGCGGCCAGCGGCAGCGCCACGGTGAGGAACAGGTAGCCGGCCAGACCGGCGGCCTCGGCCCGGCGCACCGCTCGCCGCTCCGGGGAGCTCGGCGTCCCCTGCGCGTCGGCCGGCCGCGATGCCCGTAGCCGCGGACCGAGGAACGCGTCGGTCGGTGCCACGCAGGCGACCGCGACGAGGACGAGCAGCAGGGCGAGCGTGACCGCTTCGAGGAAGGAGCCCGGGTCGCCGCCGATGGAGAGGTCGGCATAGATCCGCGTGGTCACGGTGCTGAAGCCGGCAGGTGCGCCGAGGACCTGCGGGATGGCGAAGGTGCCCAGGGTGAGCACGAAGACCAGCACGGCGGCGGCCGACACCGCCGGCAGCGACAGCCGGAGCGTGATCGTGCGCAGCACCGTCACGCTCCCCGCGCCGGAGACCCGGGCGGCGCGTTCGAGGTCCGGCTCCGCTCGCGCGGCCAGCCCCACGGCGACGACCAGGTAGACCAGGGGAGCGGCGTTCACCACCAGGACCAGCCACACGCCGAGGGGGCCGAGCAGCCCGGCCCAGGAGAGCCCGAGCAACGTGTCGGTGAAGCCTGCCCGCGCGTACGCCTGGGTCCAGCTGTAGCCGAGCACGAAGTCGGGCACGACCACCGGCAGCAGGACCGCGGCCCGCCAGAACGCCCGGCCGGGGAGGTCGGGCCGGCGCAGGACCAGCGCCATGGCGACGCCGATCGGAACGGCGGCGAGGGTGACGCCCGACGCGAGGACGACGGTGTTCCGCGCTGCCGTGCCCAGTCCGTCGGAGCCGATGACCCGCAGGACGTCGCCGTCCCCGTCCTGCCAGACGACCTGGGCCAGACGCAGCAGGGGGAGGGCGACGAGCACGGCGAGGACGGCGAGGACGGCGACCGTGGCGCTGGTCCTGGCCGGGGTCGGCGTGCCGCCCGGAGGCATCGATCAGCCGCCGAAGACCTGGCGGTAGTCGCTGAGGATCGCCTCCTGGTCCTTCCTGATCGTCGCCCAGTCCGGGGAGACGATCGGCGCACCCTCGGGGAGGGCCGGACCGGCGACGCCCGGCCTGGTGGGGTACGAGCCGGCCTTGCCGAGCACCCGTTGGCCGTCGTCCCCGACGACGAAGGCGATGAAGTCCTGCGCGGCCTGGGAGTCGGCGCTGGAGGTGGCCAGTGCGACGGGCCCGTAGATCGCCACCGCGCCCGGGTCCGGCCACACGACGTCCACCGGGGATCCGTCGCCCTTGGCCGCGTAGGCGGAGTTGGCGGTCGTGAGGCCGGCGGCGTAGATGCCCTGTGCCACGCCGGTGGTCACGTCGTCCGGCGTGCTCACCTGGACCGCGCCGTTGCTCCGCAGGTCCGCGTAGAAGCGCACGCCGTAGTCGGGGTCCTCGGCGAACCAGCCCAGCGCGCCGAGCGCCGAGGCGGCCACGGAGGGATCGGGGACGGCGACCGCGTCGGTGTAGCCGGGGCCGGTCAGGTCTGACCAGGTCCGCGGCGCCGGGACATCGGTGCGGTGCACGGCCACCATGTAGAGCACCGCCGCACCCACGTAGTCGTCAGTGCGGTACTCACCGGGGATCGCATCGGAATCGGGCGGCGTCCACCCGCCGACGAGCCCCTGGTCGACGAGGGCCTGGACGGTCAGCGGGTCGCAACCCCACACCACGTCGGCGCGCAGCCCACCCGACCGCACGTCGGCCGCGACCCGTGCGTTCAGCTCCCCGGTCGGGGCGCGGAACAGGTCGATCCGGCTGCCGGGGCGCCCCTTCTCGAACGCCTGGATCACCGGCTGGATCGTGTCGTCGCTGACGCACGTGTACAGGGTGACCGTCTGCGACGGTGCGGCGTCGCCGTTCACCCCGCCACAGGCGGCCAGGCTCAGCACGCCGACGGCGGCGAGCGCGAGCGATCGCGATCGACTCCCGGCAGGCTGACCGACCGACCCCGTCGTCATGAGAGCTCACCCCGCGGCGAGGCTACGGGCGCAGGCCCCGCCGATGTAGGCCCGTGGACCACCGCAGCCGGCGCTGCGGCTGTTCGTGGCTCCTCGCGACGGCGCGCTGACAGGCGCGGCCCACGCCGACCCGGAGCGGCCGGCGGTCGAGACCGGCGCGCCTGGAGACCGGTACGTCGGCCGGGCAGCTGCCTGGACTCCCTCCGCCAGCGACCCGACCGGACGGTGCGCGGCCCAACGTGCCGAGGGGGCAGCGGCGTCAGCAGGGCTGCGGCTCGCCGGCGATCGGCAATCGGACGGTGAACGTGCTCCCCGAGCCAGGCCGGGAGTCCACGAGCACGGTGCCACCGTGCCCTTCCTGGCCGATCGCGCGGACGAGCGCCAGCCCCTGCCCCACGGTCAGGTGCGTGGCCACGTCCGCGGACGTGACCACGCTGATCGTTCCCCCTGGCCGGTCTCCTCGATGGCGTCGGCGGCGTTGACGGTGGAGGAACGCCTGGCTGAGGTCGGCGACGTTGCAGCGGACGGGAGGAAGGTCGGCCGGCTCCACCTGGACGTCGGCGACGGAGCTCACCCGGTGGCGGGCGACGGTCAGGGTGGCCCTGAGGACCTCGTTCAGGTCGGCATCGGCCCGTGCCGACTGACGGGATCGCTGAAGGCCCGCATCGCGTGGACGATCGTGGCGACCCGGTCGATCCCCTCCAGCGGCTGCGCGATCGCGCCGGGGATCTCCGCCTGCAGGTAGTCGATCTCACCGCTCTCCTCGGCCCGTCGCGCCCTGGCCTGCCGCTCCGCGAGCGAGAGGGGCTCCGGGATCTCCAGGAGATCCCGGTACAGCAGCACCATCCGGAGGAGGTCCTGGCAGGACTCGGCCAGGAACCGGGTGCTGTCGCCCACGAACTGGATGGGTGTGTTGATCTCGTGCGCCAGCCCGGCGGCGAGCCGCCCCAGGCCTCCAGACGGAACACCTGCCGGAGCTCCGCCTCGCGCACCTGCACGCGACGCCGGCCACCGCGGCCCGGTACGAGGTCCACGTCCTCGGCGCATGCCTCCACGAGGGCCTGCGGACCCCGGACGTTGCCGCTGATCTTGATCGCCGAGGAGGACGGGGGGTAGGGCCAGGTACGCCCTCCTGTGCCTCCATCGGCACGGGGTCGGGCGCGCCTGAGCAGAAACGAGACGAGAGTGGCCATTTCCCCCGGCGGAGGGAATGCGGGCCGGCCGGTCACGGGAGCTGGGTGCCCGGTCAGTGCGGGGCGGGCTGCGCGCTCGACCGCCACCTGCAGCCCGGCGTCCAGGCGACGGCGGTTGGCCAGGCCGGTCAGCGGGTCGGTGTCGGCGGTGGCGGCGACCCGCAGCAGCCGGCCGCTGCCCAGCGCGACGACGACCGCGGTGCCGCTGATGACCAGGGCCGCGAAGGCGCCGGTGGGTCTCAGGCTGCTCATCGTGACGCCGCACGCGACCAAGGAGCACGTGGCAGCAGGTCGCGGGCCGGGTGAAGCACATGCCGGTGTCCAGCGCCACGAAGATGTAGAAGCTGGCCAGCGCGACGCCCGTGGGGGTGGCACCGGCGAAGACGACGGCGAGCAGGACGCCGTGCGACGCCCAGGCAGGCAGCCGCCGAGGGTGGACGCGACCCGGCCGGGTGAGCTGCTGCCCGGCCGCGCGCTCGGCCGGCTGCTGCGCGCGGTCCCGGCCCCGCTGGCCGCGGCCCCGGCCCGGGTCGGGTTGCTCGACCGGCCGGCCCGGTTGCTGACGCGGCTGCACACGAAGGAATCGGCCGGCGAGGGGCTCGGCGCGGTCGCCCCGATCCGGCCGCCGGTGACCTCCGGCTCGGTGCCGCCGCGGCCCAGCGTGGTGCGGGTGCCCACCGTCGTCCAACTCCCGGAAGGCGGGTCGCCCCGACGTGCCCGTCCGGAACCGTCGGACCCGTCCGGTAGACAGGCGACGTGCTGCACCTCCACCGCGCCGAGCGGACCGCCCGCCTCGCCGACGGCCTGGCGGAGGTCCTGGCGACCCCGCTGGCCGACCCGTTCGCGCAGGAGGTCGTTGCCGTGCCGGCCAAGGGCGTCGAGCGGTGGCTCGCCCAGCGGCTGTCGACGGTCCTCGGTGCGGGCGGGGCGGGAGACGGCATCTGCTCGGGCATCGACTTCCCGTCGACCGGCCGGCTCGTCGACGGGGCACTGGCCGCCGCCCGCGGCACCGATCCGCGCGACGACCCCTGGGCCCGGCCGCTGTGGCCGCTGCTGGGGGTCATCGACGACTGCCTCGGGGAGCCGTGGTGCGCCGTCCTGGCCCAGCACCTCGGCTGCGGCGCCGACGACCACCGCCGCGGCCGCCGCTGGGCCACCGCCGCGCACCTGGCCGAGCTGTTCCGCACCTACGCGGCGCACCGACCGCAGATGCTCCGCGACTGGGCCGCCGGGCAGGACACCGACGGGTACGGTCCGCTGGCCGAGGACCTCCGGTGGCAGGCCCAGCTGTGGCGCCGGCTGCGCGAGCGGCTCGGCCCCAGCCCGGCCGAGCACCTGGACGCCGCCTGCGCGGCGCTGCGTGCCGACCCCATCCTGTCCGACCTCCCCGCCCGGGTCAGCGTCTTCGGCCCGACCCGGCTCTCGACGCAGTCGCTGGCGGTGCTCGACGCGCTCGCCGAGCACCGTGACGTGCACGTCTGGCTGCCGCACCCCAGCCCGGCACTGTGGGGCGGGCTGGCCGGCCGGACGGCGGTCCGCCGGCGCGACGACCCGACGGCCACCTTCGCCGCGCACCCGCTGCTGCGCAGCCTCGCCCGGGACGTCCGCGAACTCCAGCTGCGGCTCCCGGCGCATGCCGACTCCCACCACCGCGACGACGACCGGCCAGGCACCCTGCTCGGCCGGCTGCAGGCCGACCTGCGCGACGACCGGCCGCCCGCAACCGGAGCCGACGCCGACGACACCGTGCAGGTGCACGCCTGCCACGGCCCCGCCCGCCAGGTCGAGGTGCTGCGCGAGGTGCTGCTGCGGCTGTTCGAGGACGACCCGACCCTGGAGCCGCGCGACGTCCTCGTGCTGTGCCCCGACGTGGAGACCTTCGCCCCGCTGATCTCGGCGTCCTTCGGGCTCGGCCCCGGCCTGCCGCACCCCGGCAACGCCCTGCGGGTCCGGCTCGCCGACCGCAGCCTGCGCCAGACCAACCCGCTGCTGGACACCGTCGCCGCGCTGCTGGACCTCGCGCAGAGCCGGGTGACCGCCAGCCAGGTGCTCGACCTGGCCGCCACTCCCGGCGTCCGCCGGCTGTTCGGGTTCGCCGATGCCGACCTGGAGCGGATCCGCGACTGGGTCGCCCGGTCGGGGGTCCGCTGGGGCCTCGACCCGACCACCCGCGCGCCCTACGGCATGGACATCGTCGCGCAGAACACCTGGCGGGCCGGCCTGGACCGGGTGCTGCTGGGGGTGACCACCTCGGAGGACCAGCCGGTGTGGCTCGACCTCGCGCTCCCGCTCGACGACGTCGACAGCAGCGACATCGACCTCGCCGGCCGGCTGGCCGAGCTGCTCGACCGGTTGGAGGACGTGCTGTCGGCGCTGTCCGGCGAGCACCCCGTCGGGCACTGGGTCGACACCCTCGCCGGCGCCCTGGACACGCTCACCGCCACCGACCCCGACGACGCCTGGCAGCTGGCCCAGGCCCGCCGGGAACTGGCCGAGGCCGGCGAGGGCGGCACCAGCCCGGTCCGGCTGGCCGACGTCCGGGCGATGCTGGCCGACCGGCTGCGTGGCCGGCCGACCCGCGCCAACTTCCGCACCGGCAACCTGACCGTCTGCACGCTGGTGCCCATGCGGTCGGTCCCGCACCGGGTCGTGGTGCTCCTCGGCCTGGACGACGGAGTCTTCCCGCGCACCAGCGGCGTCGACGGGGACGACGTGCTGGCCCGCGATCCCTGCGTCGGGGAGCGCGACGTGCGCAGCGAGGACCGCCAGCTGCTGCTGGACGCCGTGCTCTCCGCCGGTGACCGGCTGGTGATCCTCTACACCGGCGCCGACCCCGTCAGTGGGGCGCCCCGGCCACCCGCGGTTCCGGTCGGTGAGCTGCTCGACGTGGTCGTGGCGATGGCGCCCGGCAGCCGCGACCAGGTGGTCCGGCACCACCCGCTGCAGCCCTACGACGCCCGCCAGTTCACCGGGGCGACCCCGTTCAGCTTCGACCCGGTGAGCCTGGCCGGTGCCCGGCAGGCCGCCCGCCCCCGACGGCCGGCCACGCCGCGCCGGCCGCTGCCGCCCCGGCCGGGGCCGGTCGCGCTCGAGGACCTCATCGCCTTCGTCGAGCACCCGGTCAAGGCCTTCCTGCGGCAGCGCCTGCGCATCACCCTCCCCGGCGAGGACGACGAGGTCGCGGACGCGCTGTCGGCCTCGCTGGACGCGCTGCAGGAGTGGGCAGTGGGGGAGCGGCTGCTGTCCGCCGGGCTCCGCGGGCTGCCCGCCGCCGACGCCGAGCGCAGCGAGTGGCTGCGCGGCACCCTGCCGCCGGGGGCGCTGGGCAGCCGGGTGCTCACCCGGGTCGGGGGCCGGGTGGC
>JAOPUQ010000178.1 GCA_025963425.1 Modestobacter sp.
CGGGGCGCCCGCCGGCCCGGCCGGGTCATCGCCGACGGGCCAGTAGGGCGGTTGCGCCGGCCAGCGCGGCCGCTCCGGCGGCGGCGAGGGTGCCGTGGTGGCGGCTGGCCCACACCTGCGGGTCACGGGTCCAGGCGCCCTCGCTGAACCGCCCGTCGGCGCCGAAGTCGCGGCCGCCCTCGCCGTCGGCGGGGTGCCACAGGTTCCGCGGATCGTCCGGGCGGGCGTCGGTGTCGGTCTGTTGTCCCGAGATGCCGGTCCTGGCCAGGTACCGGTCGAGGAACGCCGGAGCGACCTTGTTGCCCAGGATCGTGTAGACGGTGGGGACGCCGACCCACCAGGCGCGGCGCCCCGGGTGGTCGGCGGCCCAGACCATGGACGTGGCCACGAACTCGGGGGAGTAGATGGGCGCCACCGGTTGCGGGCGCTTGGGCAGCTTGTTGAGCACCCAGTCGAACTGGGGGGTGTTGACCCCGGGCATGTTCACCATCGTCACGTGCACGCTGCTGCCGTCGTGCTTCAGCTCGGTGAGCAATGACTCGGTGAAGCCGCGGATGGCGTGCTTCGCGCCGCAGTAGACGCTCTGCAGTGGGATGCCTCGGTACGCCAGCGCGGAGCCGGTCTGCACGATGATTCCGCGATCGCGGCGCTTCATCCGACGGAGCGCGGCCATCGTGCCGTGCACGAAGCCGAGGTAGGTGACCTGGGTGACCCGGGCGTACTCGGCGGGGCTGATCTCGGAGAAGGGGGCGAACACCGACGTGAAGGCCACGTTGCACCACACGTCGATGGGGCCGAGTTCGACTTCGATTCGGTCGGCGGCGGCCTCCACGGCGTCGGCGTCGGACACGTCCACGGGGACCACCAGCGGTGTGCCGCCCGCGGTGCGGACGTCGTCCGCCGCGGCCCGCAGGCCGACCTCGCCGCGGGCCAGGAGGGCGACCTTGTCGCCCCGTCCCGCGAAGGCGACGGCGGTCGCCCGACCGATCCCGCCGCTGGCGCCGGTCACCACGACCACCTGCGCGCTCATGAGATCCGTTCCCCGGCGTCCTTGACACTTGGCATGCGGCAAGTGTCCATCGTGATCGGGATGTGCGCAGGCGCCCATCCCTACCTGGTCCGGCGGTCCGAGCCTGCCAGCTGGCGTGCGGTGTTGACCAGCCCCACGTGGCTGAAGGCCTGCGGGGTGTTGCCGACCTGCCGGCCGGCTCGGGTGTCGTACTCCTCGCTGAGCAGCCCGAGGTCGCTGCGCAGGTCCAGCAGCCGCTCGAACAGCTGCCGGGCCTCCTGCCGGCGGCCGATCAGGCTCAGCGCGTCGGCCAGCCAGAAGCTGCAGGCCAGGAATGGGTTCTCGTGCCCGGTCAGGCCATCCACCCCGCCGTCGGCGTCGGGGTGGTACCGCAGCAGGACGCCGTCCCGGTCCAGGTCCCGCTGCACCGCCTCCACCGTGCCGACGATCCGCGGGTCCGACGGCGGGAGGAACCCGACCCGGGGCAGCAGGAGCAGTGCGGCGTCGACGCCCGCGGATCCGTAGAACTGGGTGAAGGTCCCGCGGTCGGCGTCGTACCCCCGCGCGCAGACGTCGTCATGGATTTCCTGGCGCAGCTGCCGCCATCGGTCGACCGGGCCGTCCAGGTCGAACCGCTCGACCGCCTGGACCGCCCGGTCGAGGCCGGCCCAGGCCATGACCTTGGAGTGCACGAAGTGCCGCCGTGCGCCGCGGACCTCCCACAGGCTGTTGTCCGGTGCGTCCCAGTTGCCCTCGAGGAACTCCAGCAGCGCGGTCTGCAGCGACCAGGTGTCCTCGGTCGGGGTCAGGCCGGACCTCCGGGAGTAGTGCAGGCCGTCGAGGACCTCGCCCCACACGTCGAGCTGGAACTGCCCGGCCGCGGCGTTGCCGGCCCGGACGGGGGAAGATCCGGCGTAGCCGGACAGCCAGGGCAGCTCGTACTCGGGGATGCGCCGCGCGCCGTCGAGGGCGTACATGATTTGCAGGTCGGCGGGGTCGCCGGCGACGGCGCGCAGCAGCCACTCCCGCCAGGCCCGGGCCTCCCGCACGTACCCGGTGCCCACCAGTGCCTGCAGCGTGAAGGTCGCGTCCCGCAGCCAGCAGTAGCGGTAGTCCCAGTTGCGCGAACCGCCCAGCTCCTCGGGCAGCGAGGTGGTCACTGCGGCCACGATCCCCCCGGTGGGGGCATAGGTGAGCGCCTTGAGGGTCAGCAGCGAGCGACGGACGGCGTCCCCCCACTCGCCGTCGTAGGTGCAGTGCTCCATCCACTCGGTCCAGAACGACTCCGTGCCGGCCAACGCCTGGGCGGCATCGACCGGGCCGGGACGGTGCAGGTGCGAGGCGGCGTAGGTGAGCACGAAGGGCACCGAGTCCCCGGCCGTCACCTCGAACTCTGCGTGCGTCGCCCGGTCCCGGCCCTCGAGGGTGACCGGGGTGCGGAGCCACACCGCGTCGGGGCCGGCCACAGCGGCGAACTCGCCATCCAGGTGACGGACCCAGGGCACCACGTGGCCGTAGTCGAACCGCAGGGTGAGCTCGGTGCGCATGGCCACCCGGCCGGTGACGCCCTCCACGATCCGGACGACGTCGGCCGCCTCGCCCCGCGGCGGCATGAGGTCCAGCACCCGCACGGTTCCGCTGTCGGCCTCCCAGGTGCTCTCCAGCACGAGCGTGTCGCCGCGGTAGCGGCGCCGGGTGCAGTTCCCACCGGAGGCCGGAGCGAGCAGCCACCGTCCGTTGTCCTCGTCGCCCAGGAGGGCGGCGAAGCAGGCGGGCGAGTCGAAGCGCGGCAGGCACAACCAGTCGAGGGAGCCGTCCCGTCCCACGAGACCAGCGGTATGCAGGTCACCGATCAGTCCGTAGTCCTGGATCGCACCGGCCATCCGGACTCCTCCCCGTCGCCTCGTCAGCCCGCCGCCGGGACGCTGGTGCGGTCGTCGCCGGCGGTCGCCGGCTCGGGGACTCCGGGCGGGGTGGCCGTCAGGTCTGCGAGTGCATCGACGACCGCCGTCCGCCGTCTCGGACCCAGTTGCCCCAGCCGCGCGCGCAGGGCTCGGACGCGCAGATCGTCGTAGCGCTGGAGGACACCGCGACCGGCAGGTGTCAGGGTGATGGTGATCTCGCGGCGGGTCACTTCCGACGGGCGGCGGTCGGCGAGGCCGGCCGCCACGAGCCGGTCGACCAACCGGCTGGTGGTGGAGACGGTGACCCCCATGCCGTCGGCCAGTTGCACCAGGTTCGCGGCGGCCAGCTCGCTGAGCACCGTGAGGGCCCTGAGCTGGACCAGCGACGCCTCGCCGAGCTGGTCGGCGGCCCGCACGGAGATCCCGACCACCACCCGTGTCGCCGACAGGAGCACGTCGTCCTCATATCCGGCAGTCATGCGCACCCCCCTCCGTGTACCGTCCGCCCACCCACGGTGGTGACGATTCCGCAACAATTGCCTTGATGCAAATGTCAAGGCGTAGTCGGCGCGCACAGCCCCCGCCTGAAGGACCGAGCGTGTCTGTCCCTGGTCTGCCGGTCCTGTCGCTCCGTCGCTGGTTCACCGTCGTGCCGTGTGCCGCTGTCGTCCCGCTCTCCGGCTGTGGCGCCGAGCCTCCGAGGCAGACGCCGCAGGCGGAGGTTCCTGGCGGGGCAGTCGGACCCGACGAGCGGGTCAGCGCCGACGTCAAGGTGCAGGCCGTCGGCTCGAGTACCCCCTCGATGGCGTCTACTCGGGAGGAGGACGCCGGCCTCTACCTCGGCATCAGCAACACCGGTCCGGGCCCGACGTGCTCGTCGAGGTCAGCGGTCCGGACTTCGCCGACGCGCGCACCTCGGGCGCGGGGGACGGCGACGCGCTGGCCATCGAGGTTCCGGCCGACGACAACGTCTACGTCGGCGCCGAGGACGCGCCGGCACTGACCCTGGTGGACCTCGGCCGTCCGCTCCGGTTGTCCCAGTCGATCCCCGTCACGTTCACGTTTCCGGCGTGCCGGGACGGTAACCGCGCAGGCGGTGGTCGCGCGGAGGGACAGACCCCCGATGCCACCCTCGAGTTCCCCGATCCGGCTGAGGACCCCACCGACGAGTGACCGCGGGCGGCGGGCGGCCGGGCAGCTCAGCGCGGGGCCAGCCGGTCCAGCACGTCGGCGAGCAGCGAGAGCAGTTCCGGACGGCTCATCGTCGGCTCCCGGGTCCACTGCTCGACCAGGTCCTCGGTGAAGGCGAACCAGGCCCGGACCAACTGCCGCTGCAGCGGCCCGTCGGGCAGCTCGACGGCGGCCAGGGCCACCTCGACCAGCTGCTCGCGGGTCTGCTCGTAGACCTCGGCCACCCACGGGTCCCCACCGGCGGCGCCGCGGACGAACGCGACGTAGCTCTCCCGGTAGGTCTCCACCCAGCCCACGAAGCGGTCCAGCATGCCGGGCAGCTGGCCGACCAGCGGCGTGCCCGCCGGCGGCAACACCTCGGCGCGCAGCAGTTCGGCCGCGGCGGTGGTGACGGCGGTGTAGTACTCGCGCTTGGTCGCGAAGTAGTGGAACAGCAGGCTGCGGCTGATCCCCGCCCGGCGCACCGCCGACGACCGGCGGGCCCAGCTGGTGGCCATCGGGCTGGACCTGCTGCCCACGACGCCGGTGCAGGACCTGACCATCGACGAGGTGGCCCGGCGGGCCGGGATCAGCCGCAGCCTGCTGTTCCACTACTTCGCGAGCAAGCGGGAGTACTACACCGCGGTGACCACCGCCGCCGCCGAGCTGTTGCGCGCCGAGGTGCTGCCCCCGCCCGGCACGCCGCTGGTCGGGCAGCTGCCGGGCATGCTGGACCGGTTCGTCGGCTGGGTGGAGACCTACCGGGAGAGCTACGTCGCGTTCGTGCGCGGCGCCGCCGGCGGGGACCCGTGGGTGGCCGACGTGTACGAGCAGACCCGCGAGCAGCTGGTCGAGGTGGCGTTGGCTGCGGTGCCGCTGACCGACGGCCCCCGGCAGCGCCAGCTGGTGCGGGCCTGGTTCGCGTTCACCGAGGACCTGGTCGCGCAGTGGACCCGCGAGCCCACGATGACCCGCGGCGAGCTGCTCGCCCTGCTCGACGACGTCCTCACCCGACTGCCCCGGGCCGAGGGGTAGTCAGCCGGCGATCGTCTGGTGTCCGGGCCCGATCCAGACGCTGACCCGCTCGGTCTTGATCTGCTCCGGCGGGTAGGGGTGCCCCTCGTACTTCTGGGAGAGCGCGTCGATCTGCTCGCGGGCCTTCTGCCCGCGCCCGGTGGCGACGACCCGGCCGTGGACCTCGGCGTAGCGGTAGGGGTTCTCCTCGTCCCGGATCGCCGGCGTCACCCGCGGATCGCGTTCCATGTCTGGAACTTCTGCCGGTGCGGTTTCGGTGTTGACGAACAGCCGCCGACCGTCGGTGCCGACCCAGATGTGCTGCGTCCTGGGTGCCTGCCATGCCGGACCCCTACCCGCACCGGACCGGCATCGCCCCGGCGGTTCCGCGGCTCACCGCGGTTCGGCGAGGGGCCGGCTCAGCCGGCGAGGGACGACGGAAGCCGGTCGGCCGACTCGGCCGGCAGGGGCTGCAGGCGGCCGACCACCTCGACCGCGCTGGCTCCGGTGGAGTCCATCGACCTCTTCACCTTGGCGCCGTAGAGGTCGACGTACTCCTGCCCGGACAGCGTCATGATCTCGTACATGATCTCGTCGGTGATCGACCGCTCGACGAACCGGTCACCCGACAGCCCGTCGTAACGGGAGAAGTCCAGCGGCTC
>JAOPUQ010000182.1 GCA_025963425.1 Modestobacter sp.
GCCAGATCACGGGAGTCTCCCGGCGCCCGGACCTTCGGACCGTGCAGCGCCGCGCAGACGCGAGCCCGGCCGACGAGGTGCATGACCGGCCTCGGCGTTGAGCATGCTGGCCGAGCCGGCACACCTACCGGGGAAGCATGTCGATCATGGAACGAGGACCGTCCCTGGGGTCGGAAATCGCCGCGTCCGCCGGGAGCATCGAGCAGCGCGCGCAGGCGCTACTGACTGGTGCGGTACTCCGCGCTCCCCGCGGCCCACCGCGGACGGCTGCTGCTTGCAGGTGCCCGGCCTGCCGCACCACCCGCTCCTCGCAGCAAGCTTGGGGGTGGCTGGCCGTGGCCCGCGAGCACGTGGGCACGGCAGGAGCCCGCGCCTCCTTCCTCAGTCCCTCCGCCGGCGGTCCCGGGAGGGCCTCTACGTCCCCCCGGCGCTCTGGGCGTGACCGAGGCCCGGCCGGCCTGGACCCCGGTTCGTCACGGTGCAGGACGCCGGCCGGACGGCGGGACGTAGAGGCCCCTCCGCTCGGCGCGCACCGCGGCGAGCGTCCGCGTCGGCGCCCCGAGCTTGACCAGGATGTGCTCCAGGTGCGCGGCGACGGTGCGCTGTGCCACGACGAGCTCCCGGGCGATCTCCTGGTTCGAGCAGCCGTCGACCAGCAGCCCGAGCACCTCCAGCTCGCGCGGGGTGAGCCCGCGGAGATCCGCCGCCGGTGAGAGCAGCACCATCCCCGTCAGCACCGCCGGGACGTCCTCGGTACCGGACAGGGCCGTGACCCGGACGTGGCCGCCCGGTGCGTGCCGGCCGCCCAGGGGCCACAGGAAGGACGTGTAGACCTCGGCGGCGCCGAGCCCTACGCGGGCAGCGGCCAGCACGGGGGAGTCCACCGCGAGAAGCGCATGGCCGTCGAGGCCCGGGAGTGGCTGGGTGCCGCCGTCCTCGCGGAGCACCACACCGGCTGTGGCGCCCTGGACCAGCCGCGCGGCAATGACCAGCGAGCGCATCGGGTCGATGCCGTGGGCGAGGACCGAGGCGGACCGGGCCAGGCGACGGCGGACTGCCCGCGGCGGTGGCTCGTGGCTGCCGGACAGGATCGCGAGGAAGCCCACGTGGCGCCCCCCGGGCCGGAACAGGGCGACGGCCAGCGCCTCCTGGTAACCGGCCGGGATCAGGCACTCCGCCCAGGTCGGCAGCTCAGCGGCCGGGTACGGCAGGTCCGACGGGCTCAGGGGCGGGCGGGCGCGGTTGGTACCGGTCACCTCGATGTCGCGCGCGAGCATCGGGCCGTCGAAGTACTCCAGCGTCGCGTCGTCCAGGTCGGCGCTGGCCAGACACGTGTAGCTGTTGGTCAGGGGATCGGCGAGGGCGATCCAGGCGGCGTCGTACGCAACGAGGCGACGCAGCGCACCCAGGAGCGAGCGCGCGCGGTCCGGGAGGGGCTCGGCGGAGACGGCGACCTCGGTCAGCTCCGGCTGCGCGGGCGAATCGTCGCGCATGGTCGACTCCCGCCCTCGGACGTCACCGAGATCGCGTGGACCGCCGACGAACCCGGCACACTGGACGTGCCGACGGAGGACGACCCACGTGTACCGCCGCGGTCGGCCGGCTACTCCACGGCCGCTGACGTAGATGCACAGGGGTGCAAGGCGCAGCCTAAGAACCGGGCTCTGGCGTGTCGATGGTCCCGGGTGGGCTACTTGGACGTGGAGCTGCGTCAGCTGAGGTACTTCCTGGCCGTTGCCGAGGAACGCCGCTTCGCCCGTGCCGCCGAGCGGCTGCACATCGCGGCTCCGTCGCTGTCCCAGCAGATCCAGGCGCTGGAGCGGGAACTGCGCGTCACGCTCTTCGAGCGCAGCCCGCAGCGGATCGACCTGACTCCCGCCGGGGAGACCCTCGTGCAGCGGGCCAGGGTGATCCTCGCCGAGGCCGACCGGGCCCGCGAGGACGTCCGTGCCACCGGCGGCGGCCGTCGGGAGCAGTTGAGCCTGCGGGTCTCCAACCTGGCCGACCTCGTCCTCGACGGCCCCCTGCGGGTCGTGGCCCTCGGGATCCCGGGGGTCGAGGTCTCCCTGGCCTCCAGCCCGGGTGACGATGCCATCGAGGCCGTCCGGCAGGCGCGGGCGGATGCGGCGGTCGTCTGGAACCGGTCGCACGAGCAACGCGACCTCGAGGGCGCGGTCCTCGGCTCGGTCGTCTTCGGCGTCGCCCTGCCCCAGGGACACCCCCTGACCGACGTGCCCGAGGTGCCGGTCGGTGCCCTCGGCCGCGAGACGGTGGTCATGTTCCCCCGCCACCCGTTCGCCGGTGTCTGGGACCGCACGGTCGACCATCTGCTGCCCGGCGGTCCGGCCCCGGGGCAGGTCGTCATCGAGCCGGACCTGCTCAACGCCCCCGAAGCGGTGCTCCGGGCCGTCGCGGCGGGCGTCGGCATCGCGCCGGTGGTCCAGGGCGTCACCGACCTCGTGGACGTTCCCGGGATCGAGGTCCGGTCGCTCCTGCCCCCTCTGCGGTTGGACCTGGAGGTCGTCTGGCGTGCCCCGGCCCGCCCGGCCCTGACCCGTCTCGTGGACTTTCTGGTGGGCGCGGCCGGTGACCCGCAGGCCGTCATCGACCCGCCGGCACCACCGGCCGGCGCCGCCGCGGGGACGGTCGGTGCGCGACGGGGCGGGCGACTGTCCCCGCAGCGGCCAGAGGGACCACCGGGCGGCCCGGTCACGGTGTGAGAACCACCTGCTTGACCTTGTCGTAGAGCCCGATGTGGCCGCTGCCGTGCGTGGCCTCGAGGCCGACCGCGTCGATGCACTGGTCCGGTCCACGTCCGCCGGTGAGCTCCAGCAGCGCCGAGCGCACGTCGACCCGGGCACGGCCTCGGCGGTCTCGGCATCCCACTCGACGTCCGTGCCGAACGGCGCGCTGGCCTCCAGTGGCTCGTGTATGGGCCGGTCCATGAGAGCTGCTCCGCCGGACGTCCCCCATCGGCAGATCGGCCGATTGATCGCCCGGCGGGACGGGGTCCAGCGTGGGGTGGTTCGGCGGGCGGCGCCGACGATCGCTCCCGCCGCCGAGCACCGCGCCGCACCACAGACCGTGGCCGACACCCGAGGGACGTGAGCCGATGGGCGCATGGACGCCTGAGCAGCCGCCGGTCGGTACCGCCGGCGGCGCGGTGACCCTGGTCGAGGGGTCGTCCTTCTGCGTGTGCGCACCGAGCGGTGACCTCGGTGCGGGCCCGCACGGTGTCTTCTTCCGGGACACGCGGATCCTCTCCCGGTGGGACCTGCGGGTCGACGGCGAGCCACCGGAACCGTTGGCGGCCATGACGCCGGAGCCCTACCGGGCGACGTTCCTCGGGCGTCTCCCGCGCCGGTCGGGCAGGACCGACACGAACCTGCTGGTGCAGCGGGAGCGGCGGGTCGGCAACGGGATGCGGGAGGACGTGACGATCCGCAACCCGGGCGTCGAGTCGACCGCCGTCACCGTCACCGTGGTGGTGGAGGCCGACTTCGCCGACCTGTTCGAGGTCAAGGAGGGCCGCGTCCTGGCCCGCGGGGAGCGGCGCGTGCGCGCCCAGGGGGAGCACCTCGTCCTGGACCAGCGCTGGCGGGGCGCGCAACGCGGCGCGCTCGTGGACGCGTCGGGGGCCACGATCGTGGCCCTCGGCGCCATCGACAACAGCGCCGGGGTCCTCAGCTACACCGTCGTGGTGCCACCGCGCGGCCAGTGGTCGACGTCCCTGCTCGTCCGCCCCGTGGTCGACGGGGAGGACGTGGAGGTCTCCTTCCCGCTGGACCGGCCCCTGGCGGAGTCCGCGCCGGCGCTGCGGTTGCAGCGCTGGCACGAGCGCACGCCGCTGGCGACCACCGGCCACGAGGGCCTGCAGCGGGTGCTCCGGCGCAGCCAGCAGGACCTCGGCGCGCTCCGGATCTTCGATCCGGAGCAACCCACGCTGGCCGCCGTCGCCGCCGGGGCACCGTGGTTCATGGCCCTCTTCGGCCGGGACTCGCTGCTGACCGCCTACATGGCGCTGCCGGTCGACCAGAGCCTCACCCTCGGGACGCTCAGGACGCTGGCACGCCGGCAGGGTCGCGCGATCGACCCCCTGACCGAGGAGGAACCGGGGCGGATCCTGCACGAGGTGCGCCTGGGCGTGGACGCGGGTCTGTCCCTGGGAGGTGGCAGCACCTACTACGGCACGGCGGACGCCACCCCGCTGTTCGTCGTCCTGCTCGGGGAGCTGGCGCGGTGGGGCGCCGAACCCGCTGACGTCCGGGAACTCCTTCCCCATGCCGACCGCGCCCTGGAGTGGGTGGCGGCGCACGGGGATCGGGACGGGGACGGGTTCGTGGAGTACCGCCGGGCCACGGACCGCGGGCTGCAGAACCAGGGGTGGAAGGATTCGTGGGACGGGATCAACTTCGCGGACGGACGGCTGGCGGAGGCGCCGATCGCCTTGTGCGAGGTCCAGGGGTACGTCTACGACGCCTACCTGGCCCGGGCCCAGCTGGCCCAGTCGTTCGGTGACGGGGCTCTGGCGGAGCAGTGGCTGGACCGGGCCGTCGCCTTGAAGGCCGCGTTCAACGAGCGCTTCTGGCTGCCCGACCAGGGCTGGTACGCCATCGCGCTCGACCGGGACAAGAAGCTCGTCGACTCCTGCGCCTCCAACATGGGGCACTGCCTGTGGAGCGGAATCGTCGACGAGGACAAAGCGGCCCGGGTGGCCGAGCACCTGCTCTCACCGGCCATGTTCACCGGTTGGGGGGTGCGGACGCTCAGCAGTGCCATGCGGGCCTATGACCCGGTCAGTTACCACAATGGCTCGGTCTGGCCCCATGACAACGCCTTCATCGCGGCCGGTCTGATGCGCTACGGGTTCGTGGCGGAGGCTCAGCGCATCGCGGAAGGCCTGCTGGAGGCCGCGCAGGCGTTCGGCGGCCGCCTTCCGGAGCTGTTCTGCGGCTTCGACCGCGGTGAGTACCCGGAGCCCGTGCCCTACCCGTCCTCGTGCTCCCCGCAGGCCTGGGCGGCCGCCACGCCTGTCCAGCTCGTCCGGACCCTGTTGCGGTTCGACCCCTGGCTGCCCCGCGGGAAGTTGTGGGTCGCACCCGTCCTGCCCTCCGCGTTCATGCCGTTGCGCGTCGACGGGGTCTCCCTCGCCGGCGGCCGGATGAACATCGAGGTGACGGGGGAGGGGACGGCACTGGAGGGCCTCCCCGCCAGCGTCCAGGTGCTCACCGAGCCGTACGTGTCGGAGGGCCACCGGCTTTCCCCGCGGGACTCCGCCTGATCCCGGCACCACTGCGCGGAACGGCACGATGCGCTCCGCTGTCCAGCCGGGGCGCACCGGGTTCATCGGCCTGACGGGTCGAAGGCGGTGGGTGCGCTTGCATCCTGCGGACCGATGCGCCGTGTCGGCCACCCTGCGACGGTGAGTGGGTCCGTCGATCCGATCCCGCGGTCGTCGCTCGGGGATGACTGCCATGCGGACACCTCGGCAGCCCACCTGGCCCTCTACGGCCTGGTCATCGGGGCGGTCATCGGGCTGGTTCGCCATGCGATGGATGAGGCCGTCGCGACTTCACCTCGGTGATCACCATGCGTCCGCAACGCTACGAACTCGTCGTCGACGACGAGGTGGCCGACCAGGCGGCCCGACTGCTCGGAAAGGAAGTCTGAGATGGCCCGCGCGGTAGGCATCGACCTCGGGACGACGAACTCGGTCATCGCTGCCTGGGAGGGCGGCGAGGCCTCGGTGATCCCCAACGCGGAGGGCGCGCGGACGACGCCCTCCGTGGTGGCCTTCACGGAGAACGGCGAGCGGCTGGTGGGCCAGCTGGCCCGGCGGCAGGCCATCCTCAACGCCAAGGGGACCATCTACTCGGTCAAGCGCTTCGTCGGCCGCCGCTTCGACGAGGTCGAGGAGGAGGCGGGACAGGTCACCTACGACGTCGTCCCCGACGAGCACGGCAACGCGCGGATCAGGGTCAGGGACAAGATGTACGCGCCGGAGGAGATCTCCGCGTTGATCCTGCGCAAGCTCGCCGACGACGCCGGGCGCCACCTGGGCGAGCGGGTCACCGAGGCGGTGATCACCGTCCCGGCGTACTTCAACGACGCGCAGCGGACCGCCACCCGGGACGCCGGGAAGATCGCCGGCCTGGAGGTCCTGCGGATCATCAACGAGCCGACGGCCGCGGCCCTGGCCTACGGGATGGACAAACGCCAGCACGAGACGGTGCTGGTCTTCGACCTCGGCGGCGGCACGTTCGACGTGAGCGTGCTCGACGTCGGTGACGGCGTGGTGGAGGTGCGCGCCACGGCGGGTGACACCCACCTCGGCGGGGACGACTTCGACCGGCGCATCGTCGACCACCTGGCCGAGCAGTTCCAGTCCGACAACGGCATCGACCTGAGGAAGGACCCGCAGGCGCTGCAGCGGCTGTACGAGGCCGCGGAGAAGGCCAAGGTGGAGCTGAGCTCGGTCACCCAGACCCAGGTCAACCTGCCCTTCGTCACCGCGGACGCCAACGGGCCCAAGCACCTCACGATGACGCTGATGCGCTCGACGTTCGAACAGCTCACCGCCGATCTGGTGGAGCGGACGATGCAGCCGGTCCGGCAGGCGATGTCGGACGCCAAGGTCGGCGCCGACGACGTCGACGAGGTCATCCTGGTCGGCGGCTCCACCCGGATCCCCGCGGTGCAGGCGCTGGTCCGCCGGCTCACCGGCGGCAAGGAACCGAACATGACCGTCAACCCCGACGAGGTCGTCGCCATCGGCGCGGGGATCCAGGCGGGCGTGCTCAAGGGTGAGGTGTCCGACGTCCTGCTGCTCGACGTGACGCCGCTGTCGCTGGGGCTGGAGACCATGGGCGGTGTGATGACCAAGATCATCGAGCGCAACACGACGATTCCCGTGCGGCGCAGCGAAACGTTCTCGACCGCCACGGACAACCAGCCCGCCGTCGACGTGGTGGTGCTGCAGGGCGAGCGCGAGCGGGCGGCGGACAACCGGGTGCTGGGCCGGTTCCAGCTCACCGGCATCCGGCCGGCGCCGCGGGGGGAGCCGCAGATCGAGGTCATTTTCGACATCGACGCCAACGGCATCCTCAACGTCACCGCCCGGGACAAGGACACCGGCGCCGAACAGGGCATCACCATCTCCGAGAGCACGAACCTCGACACGTCCGAGGTGGAGCGGATGGTGCAGGAGGCAGAGCGGAACCGGACCTCCGACCAGCAACTGCGCCAGGAGGTGGACGCACGCAACGAGCTCGACAGCATCGCCTACCAGGTGCAGCGCCGCCTCGACGAGCTCGGCGACGCGGCGCCGTCGCACGAGCGCGCCCGGGCCGAGATGCTCGTGGCCGACGCCCGGCAGGCGGTCGCCGACCAGGCGCCGATGGACCGGGTCCGGGAACTGACCGGTGAGCTGCAGCAGGTCCTGGCCGGCCTGAGCGCGGTGTCGGTCGGAGCCGGTGCATCGGTCGCCCCGGACGCCGGTGGCGGGCCCGGCACCGGCGATGACGATGTGATCGACGCCGAGTTCGACCGGAGCTGAGAGGTTCCGATGACCGAACCCACCTCGGGCACGGCGTCCGGTCAGCCGCCTCCCGGCGGTCCCGGAGCTGCGGCACCGCCGGGGGAGCGGACCGTGGCGGACCCGGTCGCGGGCGCGGCCGGCCCGGCCGGCGGACCCGATGCTGCCGAGCTGGAGGACCGCTGGCGGCGCGCCCTCGCCGACCTGGACAACCTGCGCAAGCGGTACGCCCGGGAGCTCGCCCGGGAGCGGGGGGCCGAACGGGACCTGGTCACCGCGGCCTTCCTGCCTGTGCTGGACACCGTCGACCGCGCGCTCGAGCACGCCGCCGCGGACCCCCGGTCGATCGTCGAGGGCGTCCGCACGTTGCGCGAGCAGGCCCTCGCCGTCCTGGCCGGCCTCGGGTACGACCGCGAGGACGAGGCCGGGGTGCCGTTCGACCCGACCCGGCACGAGGTGGTCGGCGTCGTCGACGCCGACGGCACCGGGGCTGCCCCGGGTTCGGTCGTCGCGGTCGTGCGGCCGGGTTACGGCGCGCCCGGCCGGCAGCTGCGGCCGGCCGCAGTGACGGTGGCACAGCGTTCTGGGGACTGAACCGGTGGCCCGGGACTACTACGAGGTGCTCGGGGTGTCGCGCGACGCGAGCCCCGAGGAGCTGCAGCAGGCCTTCCGGCGGCTGGCCCGGGCCAACCACCCCGACGTGAACCGCGACCCCGGTGCGGAGGAGCGCTTCAAGGAGATCAACGAGGCCTACTCCGCGCTGTCGGACCCGGAGCTGCGCAAGCGCTACGACCGCTTCGGGGAGGACTACCGGCGGGTGCCGGAGGACTGGGAGGAGCGCGTCGGCGCCGGGGCGGGTGGCTCCCGCCGGAGGTCCGGCCCCGGTCGCCGCGACGCCTGGCCGCCGGGCGGCGACAGCGGTCCCGACTTCGGGGGCGGCTTCGGCGGCGGTTTCGGGGATGTGGACATCGAGGACCTGCTGGGCGGGATCTTCGGTGGTCGAGGCCGGGGACGCGCCGGGCCGGTGGCCGGGGCCGACCAGGAGGCAGAGCTCCCGCTCACCGTGGAGCAGGCCTACCGCGGCGGGCGCCAGGAGATCACGCTCAACGGTCCGGACGGCCCCCGCACCTACACGGTGAACATCCCGCCCGGCGTCACCGACGGCAAGCGGATCAGGCTGGCCGGCGAGGGCGGCCGAGGAATGGGCGACGGCCCGGCGGGCGACCTCTACCTCGTGGTGCGGCTGCAGCCGCATCCGCGCTTCCGCGTCGACGGCAAGGACATCACCGCCGACCTGCCGCTCACGCCGTGGGAGGCGGCGCTCGGCGCGAGCGTTCCGGTCACCACGCCCGGTGGGGAGACCAAGGTGACCGTCCCGGCGGGGTCCTCCACGGGACGGCGGCTGCGGCTGCGCGGCCAGGGCATGCCGGGCCCGGGCGGCCGGCCGGGCGACCTCTACGCCGAGATCAAGGTCATGGTGCCGCCGCGGCTCAGTGACCGGGAACGGGAGTTGTTCTCCGAGCTCGCCGCGGCTTCGTCATTCGATCCGCGCCGCGCCGGTGCCGACGATGCGAGGAGGAACCGGTGACGACCCCGCAGTACCTGCCCGTCCGGTCCCGGCCGATGCGGGGGGCCGTCCCCCTGATGCAGCACGAGGAGTTCGCGCGGCGCTGCGGTCTCCACCCGGAGCTGGTCCGGCGGTACGTGGCGCTGGGCCTGGTGGACGCCGTGCGCGACGCCGACGGCGCCCTGTGGTTCGCGCCCTCCCAGGTCAACGCCGTCGCCCGGTTGCTGCGGCTGCGGGCGACGTTGCCGCTGAACTCTGCCGCGCTCGGGCTCGTCGTCGACCTGCTCGACCGGATCACCGAGCTGGAGACCCTCCTGCGCATCCGCGGCCGCACCGAACCGGTGCGGCCGCGGACCGCGACCCGGCAGTCCACCCGCAGCGACCAGGAGCGGAGTACGAGATGGACCTGAACCGCCTGACCCAGAAGTCGCAGCAGGCACTCTCGGATGCGCAGGACGTCGCCACCAGGGCCGGCAACACCGAGGTCGACGGCGAGCACCTGCTGCTCGCGCTGCTCGACCAGCCCGAGGGGCTGGTGCCCCGGCTGCTCACCGCGATGGGCGTCGACGAGGCAGCCCTGCGCAAGGACCTGGCGGCGGAGCTCGCCCGCAAGCCGCGCACGACCGGCGCGGCCCCGCAGCCGGGGCAGGTCTCCCTCACGCAGCGGCTGGCCCGGGTGCTCGAGGCCGCCGAGCGCGAAGCCCGCCGCATGAAGGACGAGTACGTCTCGGTCGAGCACCTGCTCGTCGCGCTGGCGGAGGACGGGTCGGCGACCGGGGCGGGGCGGGTGCTCGCGCAGCGTGGCGTCACCCGTGACGCGTTCCTCGCCGCGCTGACGCAGGTGCGCGGCAACCAGCGCGTCACCTCCGCGACCCCCGAGGGCTCCTACGAGGCACTCACGAAGTACGGGATGGACCTCGTGGAGTCGGCGCGTTCCGGCCGGCTGGACCCGGTGATCGGCCGCGACTCCGAGATCCGCCGCGTGGTGCAGATCCTGTCCCGGAAGTCGAAGAACAACCCCGTGCTGCTCGGCGAGCCCGGCGTCGGCAAGACCGCCATCGTCGAGGGGCTGGCCCAGCGCATCGTCAACGGGGACGTCCCCGAAGGCCTGCGCGACCGCACGATCTTCGCCCTCGACATGGGCCTGCTCATCGCGGGGGCGAAGTACCGCGGCGAGTTCGAGGAACGGCTGCAGGCGGTGCTGACCGAGGTGAAGGCCGCCGAGGGCCGGATCCTGCTGTTCATCGACGAGCTGCACAACGTCGTCGGGGCTGGAGCCTCCGAGGGCTCGATGGACGCCGGCAACATGCTCAAGCCGATGCTCGCCCGCGGTGAGCTCCACATGATCGGCGCGACCACGCTCACCGAGTACCGCAAGTACATCGAGAAGGACGCCGCGCTCGAACGCCGCTTCCAGCCCGTCTTCGTGAACGAACCGACCGTCGAGGACACCGTGTCGATCCTGCGCGGGCTGCGCGAGCGGTTCGAGGTCTTCCACGGCGTCCGGATCCTCGACGGCTCGCTGATCGCGGCGGCGACGTTGAGCCACCGCTACCTCACCGACCGGTTCCTGCCCGACAAGGCCATCGACCTGGTCGACGAGGCCTGTGCGCGGTTGCGCACCGAGATCGACTCGATGCCCGCCGAGCTCGACGAGATCACCCGC
>JAOPUQ010000193.1 GCA_025963425.1 Modestobacter sp.
GGACGTGCGCCGGCGGCCGGCGCCGGCCCGCGCCGAGGGCGACGCCGCCCCGGCTAGCGTCGACGCCCGTGACCCCGCCGCCGCCCCTCCCGACCGCTGAGCTGCACGTGCACATCGAGGGCCCGCTGGAGCCCGAGCTCGCCTTCGCGCTCGCGGCCCGCAACCGCACCCCGCTGCGGCACACCGACCTCGACCACCTGCGCCGGGCCTACGCCTTCGCCGACCTGCAGTCCTTCCTGGACCTGTACTACGAGCTGACCGCCGTGCTGCAGACGCCCGCGGACTTCACCGACCTGGCCGAGGCCTACCTCGCCCGGGCCGCCGCGCAGGGGGTGCGGCATGCGGAGGTCTTCGTCGACCCGCAGGCGCACACCAGCCGAGGGGTCCCGCTGGAGGTGGTGTTCGAGGGCCTGGGTGCGGCCTTCGCGACGGCGGAGCAGCGGCACGGGCTCTCGGCGTCCCTCATCGTGTGCTTCCTGCGCGACCGGGACCCCGCGGAGGCCGAGGCACTGGTGCCCCGGCTGCGCCCGTACCGCGACCTGGTGATCGGCGTCGGGCTGGACAGCGCCGAGGTGGGCAACCCGCCGGAGCTGTTCGAGCGGGCCTACGCGCTGGCCGCCGACGAGGGGCTGCACCGGGTGGCCCACGCCGGCGAGGAGGGCCCGCCGGCCTACGTCTGGTCGGCGCTGGACCGGTTGGGCGTGGAGCGGGTCGACCACGGCATCCGCAGCCTGGAGGACCCCGCGCTGGTCGCCCGGCTCCGCGCCGGGCAGGTGCCGCTGACGGTGTGCCCGCTGTCGAACGTGGAGCTGCGCTGTGTGCCGGAGATGGTGGCCCACCCGCTGCGCCGGATGCTGGACGCCGGCCTGCTGGCCACCGTCAACTCCGACGACCCGGCCTACTTCGGCGGTTACCTGCACGACAACACCGCCGCCGTCTCGACGGCGCTGGGCCTGGGCGCGGGGGAGCGGCAGCGGCTGGCGGAGAACAGCTTCCGGGCCAGCTTCCTGCCCGAGGCGGACAAGGAGCGGCACCTCGCCGCCGTCCGCACGGCCGCAGCCGCGGGCAGCTGAGGAAGTTCAGAACCGGTCGTCCAGCAGGCGGCGCACCTCGTCGGGGCCGTCCGCGTCGAGGGCCCGCCCGGCCGTGACCGCGGACCGCCCGAGGTCGAGGCCGCGGACCGCCTGCTTCACCCCGGGCACCGCGCGCGGGGTGACGCTCAGCTCCCGGACGCCCAGTCCGACCAGCAGGACAGCGGCCCGCTCGTCGGCCGCCAGCTCGCCGCAGACGGCGACCAGCGCCCGGCCCGCCCCGGCGCACACGGCGGCGACGAGCCGGAGAACGCCCGGGTCGTAGGGATCGCCGAGCCCGCCCAGGGAGCCGTTCCCGCGGTCGGCGGCCAGCGCGTACTGGGTGAGGTCGTTGGTGCCGATGCTCAGGAAGTCCACGAGCGGGGCGAAGGCGGCGGTCTTCAGCGCGGCCGCAGGGACCTCCACCATGATCCCGAGCTGCAGTCCGGCCGGGCGGCCCCGTCCGGCCCGCGTGACGGCGCCGTCGAGGAGCGCGCGCGCCTGGACCAGCTCGGCCACGGTGCTCACCATGGGGAACATCAGGCTGACCGGCGTCTCGGCGGCCACCCGGACGATCGCCAGCAGTTGGTCGGCCAACAGACCCGGATGGGCGAGGGAGAGCCGCAGGCCGCGCAGCCCGAGGAAGGGGTTGGCCTCACCCGGCACCGGCAGGTAGGGCAGGGGTTTGTCGCCGCCGACGTCCAGCGTGCGCAGGGTCAGCCGGCGGCCGCCGAGGGCGTGCGCCAGTTCCCGGTAGACCGTCTCCTGCTCCTCGACGTCCGGGGCCGCGGCCCGGCCCAGGAACAGGAACTCCGTCCGCACCAGCCCGGCCAGGTCCGCGCCGCACTCGGCCGCGAGCCGTGCGTCGGCGACCGAGCCGATGTTGGCGCCGACGAGGACGGCGACGCCGTCCCTCGTGCGGGCGGGCGAGCCGGCGCGCTCCTGCGCCCGCCGGCCGGCCGCGGCCAGCTCGACGGCCCGTGCCCGGAATGTGGCCAGGACGTCCGGGCCCGGGTCGAGCACCAGCTCGCCGGTCTCCCCGTCCAGCGCCACGATGGTGCCGTCGTCCACCGTGAGCACCGCCGGCCCGGCGCCGACCACCGCGGGGATGCCCCGGGCGCGGGCCAGGATCGCGCTGTGCGCGGTGGGGCTGCCCCCGGCCAGGACGACGCCGACGATCCGGTCGGGGTCCATCGACGCGGCCTGGGCCGGCGTGAGGTCGGGGGCGAGGACGACCCCCGAGGCTGCGGCCAGGTCCGGAGTCGGCCCGTCGCGGCCGAGCAGCCGCGCCAGAACCTGGTCGCCGACGGCACGCACGTCGGCGGCGCGCTCCTTCAGGTAGGGATCGGGGAGCGCCGCCAGCGCGGCCTGCACCCGGTCGACCGCGGCAGCCCAGGCCGCGGCCGCCGGCGCACCGTCCTGGATCCGGGCGGCCGCGTCGGTGAGCAGGTCGTCGTCGTCGAGCAGCAGGAGGTGGGCGTCGAACACGGCCGCTTCCCCCGTGCCGATCGCGGCGGCCGTGGCCGACCGCGTCCGCCCGATCTCGGCCCGGCAGACCTCGCGCGCCTCGTCCAGCCGGGCCTGCTCGGACCGGGCATCACCCGACGGCGTGGTGGGCAGCCGCAGGACGCTCGGCCGCAGCGACCACGCGGGCCCGATGCCGATGCCCGGTGAGGCCGGCACCGGCCGGCCGGCGGCGACGGGTGGCTGGGAGAGGGGACGTGCCGCCTGCGGGGGAGCGTCCCCGGTCTCGACCCCCCAGCCGCGACCGGCCGCGGTGAGCAGCGCGCGCAGGGCCTCGGCTGCTCCCGGACCGGACGCCCGGACCTGCACCTCGTGTCCGTGCTCGGCGCCGAGCGTGGCGACCCGGGACAGGCTCGTCGCCGGCGCCCAGTCGGTCCCGGTGGTCGCGTTGCGCAGCTCCAGCGAGGCGCCGAGCGAGCCGGCCAGCTGGACGAGGCGGGCGGCCGGCCGGGCGTGCAGGCCGTGGGGCTCGCCCACGGTGAAGGAGCCGGTCACCTGCCCGCCGCCCGCGGGTGCCGGCGCCGTGAGCGGGTCGGGGCCGGACAGGTGCGCCTGCTTGGCCGCCAGGCCGGCCAGGGCCTCGGCGGCGACCTGCTCCCGGGTGGCGCCGCCGGCGGCCGTGACGGCGGCGCCGACCAGACCCTCCACCAGCGCGGCCGGGCACAGCAGCACGCGCTCCCGGACCTCGTCGTCGAGCAGTTCCAGGGCCGTCTCGGCGGAGAGGACGGCGCTGCCGAGGTCCATGAGCACCACCACTCCGGCCCCGCCGTCCGCCGCGCCGTCGGCCGCGGTGACCGCCGCGGAGATCGCCACGGCATCCGTGCCGAGCGCCCCGTCGTCCAGGCCCGCGGCCACCTCGATGGGGACCTCCGGCCCGGCCATCTCGCGGGCGAGGGCCACGGCGGCCTCAGCCAGCGCCCGGCTGTGCGAGACCACCACCAGCCCGACCTGCGCCACGCGCGTCAGCCCTCGTCGCCGCCGGCCAGTGCGGTCACCGCGGCGTCGAGCAGCAGGGCGGTGGAGGTCGCTCCGGGGTCCTGGTGGCCGATGCTGCGCTCACCGAGGTAGCTCGCCCGCCCCTTGCGGGCGAGCATCGGGACGGTCGTGTCCCGCCCCTGCCGGGCGGCCGCGGCGGACCTGCGCAGCGCCTCGGCCAGTGACTCGTCCGCGGCCACCCCGGCGTCCAGGGCATCGCAGGCCGGGCCGAGCGCGTCGACCATGGTCTTGTCGCCGGGCTCGGCCTTGCCCCGGGCGACGACGCCGTCCAGCCCCGCCCGCAGTGCCCGGGCGTAGGTGGCGGCGTCCATCTCCCCGGTTCCCGCGGCCCCGGCCATGCGCAGGAACAGCGTGCCGTAGAGCGGGCCGCTGGCACCGCCCACCTTGCTGATCAGCGTCATGCCGACCTGCTTGAGGAGCGCGGCCGGATCGGCGGGCGGTGTGCCGTCGAGCGCGGCGACCACGGCCGACATGCCCCGGTGCATGTTCGTGCCGTGGTCGGCGTCGCCGATCGCCGCGTCGAGCCGGGTCAGTTCGTCCTGGTGGTCGGCGATCAACCGGGCGAACTCCCGGACCCATGCCCCCAACGCCGTGACGTCGAGCCCCTCCGCCACCCTCACGTCCCCCACCGGAGGCCGGGGGTGCGCACCGGGGCGTCCCACAGCCCCAGCAGTTCGTCGTCGACCTTGAGCAGCGTGACCGAGCAGCCGGCCATGTCCAGGCTGGTCATGTAGGACCCCACGAGGGACCGGGCGATGCGCACCCCGGACTTCTCGAGCGCCGCGGCGACGTCGGCGAACATGAGGTAGAGCTCCAGCAGCGGCGTCCCGCCCAGGCCGTTGAGGAAGACCAGGACGCCGTCGCCCCCGGTGAAGTCCAGGTCGCCGAGGACCGGCTCGACGAGCATCTCGGCGATCTCCCGGGCCGGGGCGAGCGGCACCCGCCGCCGGCCGGGCTCCCCGTGGATGCCGACGCCGATCTCCATCTGGTCGTCGGGCAGGTCGAAGGTGGGCTTGCCGGCCGCCGGGACCGTGCAGGAGGTCAGCGCCATGCCCATGCTGCGGCCCTGGGCGTTGACCTTGCGGGCGAGGTCGGCGACCTGGGTCAGCGGGCGGCCCTGCTCGGCCGCCGCTCCGGCGATCTTCTCGACCAGGACGGTGACGCCGACACCGCGACGACCGGCGGTGTAGAGGCTGTCCTGGACGGCGACGTCGTCGTCGGTGACCACGGAGATGACCTCGGTACCCGACTCGGCGGCGACCATCTCGGCGGCCATCTCGAAGTTCATGACGTCGCCGGTGTAGTTCTTCACGATGTGCAGCACGCCGGCGCCGCCGTCCACGCCCTTGCTGGCCGCGACCATCTGGTCGGGGACGGGGGAGGTGAACACCTCGCCGGCGCAGGCGGCGTCGAGCATCCCGGCGCCGACGAACCCGCCGTGCATCGGCTCGTGGCCCGAGCCGCCGCCGGACACCAGGCCGACCTTGCCCTGCACCGGGGCGTCGCCGCGGAAGACGATCCGGTTCTCGTGGTCGACCCGCAGCTCGGGATGGGCTGCGGCGATCCCCCGCAGCGCGTCGCTGACGACGTCGGAGGGGTCGTTGATGAGCTTCTTCATCAGGGCTCCTGGTCAGGGCGGTCGTGGGCCGGCCCGGCGATGACGGTCGCGACCGGGTCAGCTACGGGGCTCCTTCCCGAGGTCGGCGGTGGCACCGGCGCGGTCCCCGTCGTGCCGGCCGTCGGTCCCGGGCGTCCGGTCGGCGTCGGTCCCCGGGTCGGACGGGACGCGGCCGGCCTCCTGGTCCTCATCGGAGATCGGCAGGCTCCGGCCGATGAGGACGTCGTACAGGCCGGCCCCGAGGACGGCGCCGATCAGCGGCCCGACGATGGGCACCCAGAAGTAGAAGTTCCCGTACTGGTCTCGCCAGGCACCGCCGTAGCCGGTCAGGAAGGACGCCAGCCGTGGCCCCAGGTCACGGGCGGGGTTGATCGCGTAGCCGGCGTTCGTGCCCCAGGCGAAGCCGATGGCCACCACGATGAAGCCGATGACGACCGGCGCCAGGTTCACACCCGGTGCGGTGCTGCGCAGGTCGGTGACGGCGAGGATGAGGAACAGCAGGATCGCGGTGCCGATGATCTGGTCACGGAGTGCACCCGCGGTGCCGACCGGCAGCGCGCCGTTGCCCGGCAGGGTCGAGAAGATGACCTGCGACTTGACGGTGTGGCCGGGGTCGAACGCGCCGATGACCTCGCTGTAGTTCCACCGCACGAGCAGGGCGGCGACGAAGGCACCCAGCGTCTGGGCCAGGGCGTACGGGAGCACCTTGCTCCAGGAGAACCCGCGGAACACCGCGAGGGCCACCGTGACCGCCGGGTTCAGGTGTGCACCGCTGACCCGGGCGGCGACGTAGACGCCGAAGACGACGCCCAGGCCCCAGGCCCAGGCGATGCTGTCGTGGTCGCCGATGCCGCCGGCCACGACCTGCGCCACCACGCCGACGCCGAACAGAATGAGGATCAGGGTCCCGGCGAACTCTGCGGCGAGTTCACCGACCAGCGTGTGCTGCTTGACTCGCTCGGACACGTCTCCTCCAAGGGCACGGCCACCGGGTGGGTCGGTCCCCAGCAACGTAGATGTGACCTCCGTCTCACCACAACGGTTCTCGACGCGCCGTCACTCACTGTTCGAGCGAGCCACGGCCGGACGGCTCCGGCGCACCCCCCGCGCGCAGGGGCCCCGGGCGCGTGCCGGGGACGGTGCGGGAGGGTGCGGGCATGAACGTCTTCACCGACTACCCCGAGACCCACTGGGTCCCGATCAACGACGACATGGTCACCGTGCAGACCGTCGACGCGGCCGGGCGGCGGGAGACCCACGTGCTGTCCGTCGCCGACGCGCTGGCCCAGTTCAAGGTCAAGTACCCGTTCGTGGACGACGCCCAGGCCGCGGAGCTCTTCGCCCGCGGCGGCTGACCGCCCAGGTCACACCCCGGGAGGGCACAGCGGCGCGCGACAGGTCGTTGCACCTGCCGTGATGCTCCGCTTCCTCGTCCTCGGTGACTCCCTCGCCTTCGGTACCGGTGCCAGCAGCGCCGCGGACACCCTGGGCGCCCGGCTCACCCGCTCCCTCGAGCAGGCGGGGCACGACGTGCGGCTGGACGTCGTCGCCGTCCCCGGGGCCACGTCGCTCGACCTCGCTCCCCAGGTGCGCCGGGCCGCGCCGCTGCAGGCCGACCTCGCCCTGCTGGTGATCGGAGCCAACGACCTGACCCACCAGGTGCCTCCCGCGCAGTCGGCGGCGGCCCTGGGCGCGGCGCTCCGGGAGCTGCGCGCCGGCGGCACCGAGGTGCTCGTCCTCCCCACTCCGGACCTGTCGTCGGTGGCGGGGGTGCCGCCGGCGTTCCGCCCGTTCGTCGCGGGGGTCTGCGATCACCTGCGCAGCCGGCAGGCCGCGGTCACCGAGGCTGCCGGGGCGGTCGTCGCCCCGGTCGCCCCGGCGCTGTCGGCCACGTTCGGCGCCGACCCGGCGCTGTTCTCCACCGACCGCTTCCACCCCTCCTCGGCCGGCTACGCGCTGGTCGCCGAGGCGCTGGCCCCGCACCTGCTCGAGCTCGTCGCCCGACGGCAGGACGACGCCGCCTGACCGGGCCGGGAACGCCGACGGGCGGGGACCCCCATGGGGTCCCCGCCCGTCGGCGTCGGCAGGGCTGACTCAGCTGGCCGGCACAGCGCCGGCGCGCAGCGCGCCGAGCAGGTCGTGGTTGAGCCGGGAGATGGTCTCCATCGAGATGCCCTTCGGGCACACCGCGGAGCACTCGCCGATGTTGGTGCAGCCACCGAAGTCCTCGGCGTCCTGCTGCGCCACCATCGTGAGCACCCGGGCGTCGCGCTCGGGCTGGCCCTGCGGCATGAGACCCAGGTGCGAGACCTTGGCGGCGGTGAACAGCATCGCCGAGCCGTTCGGGCAGGCGGCGACGCAGGCACCGCAGCCGATGCAGGTGGCGGCGTCGAAGGCGGCGTCGGAGTCCCGCTTGGGCACCGGGGTGGAGTGCGCCTCCGGGGCCGTGCCGGTCGGGGCGCTGATGAACCCGCCGACGGCGATGATCCGGTCGAAGGCCGACCGGTCGACCACGAGGTCCTTGACGACCGGGAAGCCCCCCGAGCGCCACGGCTCGATGTCGATGACGTCGCCGTCGGAGAACGACCGCATGTGCAGCTGGCAGGTGGTGGTCTGCTGCGGCCCGTGCGCGATGCCGTTGATCATCAGACCGCAGGAGCTGCAGATGCCCTCGCGGCAGTCGTGGTCGAAGGCGATCGGGTCGTCGTTGTCGAGGATCAGCTGTTCGTTGAGCACGTCCAGCATCTCGAGGAAGGACATGTCGGGCGAGACGTCGGTGACGTGGTAGCTCACCATCTTGCCCTTGGTGGCCGGGTTGACCTGCCGCCAGACCTTCAGAGTCAGGTTCACTTGTAGCTCCGCTGTGCGAGGTGGACGTACTCGTACTCAAGGGCCTCACGGTGCAGCACCGGGGGGGTGCCGTCCGGGGTGTACTCCCACGCGGCGACGTAGGCGTAGTTCTCGTCGTCGCGCAGCGCCTCACCCTCAGGCGTCTGGCTCTCGACCCGGAAGTGGCCGCCGCAGCTCTCGTTGCGGTGCAGGGCGTCGACGCACATCAGCTCGGCCAGCTCGATGAAGTCGGCGACGCGACCGGCGTGCTCGAGGTTCTGGTTGAACGTCCCCTGCTCGCCGGAGACCTTCACGTTGGTCCAGAACTCCTGCTTGAGCTCGGGGATCCGGTCGAGGGCCTTGCGCAGGCTCTCCTCCGAACGCTCCATGCCGCACAGGTCCCACATCAGCCGGCCCAGCTCGCGGTGGAACGAGGCGACGGTGCGGGTGCCGTTGATCGACAGCAGCTTCTCGGTCTGGGTCTGCACGGCCTGCCGGGCCTCGACGGCGGCCGGGTGGGTCTCGTCGACCTTCTCGAAGGGACCGTCGGCCAGATAGTTGGCGATGGTGGTCGGCAGCACGAAGTACCCGTCGGCCAGCCCCTGCATCAGCGCGCTGGCGCCCAGCCGGTTGGCGCCGTGGTCGGAGAAGTTGGCCTCACCGATCACGAACATGCCCGGGATCGAGGACTGCAGGTCGTAGTCGACCCACAGACCGCCCATCGTGTAGTGCACGGCCGGGTAGATCCGCATCGGCGTGGCGTAGGGGTCCTCGCCGGTGATCTGGGCGTACATGTCCAGCAGGTTGCCGTACTTCGCCTCGATCGCCGGGCGGCCCAGGCGCTGGATGGCGTCGGTGAGGTCGAGGTAGACCCCCAGGCCGTTGGGGCCCACCCCGCGACCCTCGTCGCAGGCGTTCTTGGCCTGGCGGGAGGCGATGTCGCGGGGCACCAGGTTGCCGAAGGCCGGGTACTTGCGCTCGAGGAAGTAGTCGCGCTCGGCCTCGGGGATGTCGCGGGGGTCGCGCTTGTCGCCGCGCTCCTTGGGGACCCACACCCGGCCGTCGTTGCGCAGGGACTCGCTCATCAGCGTGAGCTTCGACTGGTACTCACCGGCCACCGGGATGCAGGTGGGGTGGATCTGGGTGTAGCAGGGGTTGGCGAAGTACGCGCCCTTCTTGTGCGCCCGCCAGATCGCCGTGGCGTTGGAGCCCTTGGCGTTGGTGGACAGGTAGAAGACGTTGCTGTACCCGCCGCTGCCGAGCACGACCGCGTCGGCGAAGTGGGTGCTGATCTGCCCGGTGATCAGGTCGCGGGCCACGATGCCGCGGGCCCGTCCGTCGACGACGATCAGGTCGAGCATCTCGGTGCGCGGGTGGGTCTCGACGTTGCCGAGCCCGATCTGGCGCTCCAGGGCCTGGTAGGCGCCGTAGAGCAGCTGCTGTCCGGTCTGGCCCCGCGCGTAGAAGGTGCGGGAGACCTGCGTGCCACCGAAGGAGCGGTTGTCCAGCAGGCCGCCGTACTCGCGGGCGAAGGGCACGCCCTGCGCCACGCACTGGTCGATGATGCTGGTGCTGACCTCGGCCAGGCGGTGCACGTTGTTCTCGCGGGCGCGGAAGTCGCCGCCCTTGACCGTGTCGTAGAACAGCCGGTGCACGCTGTCGCCGTCGTTGCGGTAGTTCTTCGCCGCGTTGATCCCGCCCTGGGCGGCGACGCTGTGCGCCCGCCGGGGGCTGTCCTGGAACCAGAAGGACTTGACCTTGTAGCCGGCCTCGGCCAGCGTCGCGGCGGCCGAACCGCCGGCCAGGCCGGTGCCCACGACGATGACCGACAGCTTGCGCCGGTTGGCCGGGTTGACCAGCCGGGCGCGGAACTTGCGCTCGCTCCAGCGTTCGCCGATCGGGACGTCGGTGGGGGCCGCGGTGTCGGCGATCGGGTCGCCGACGGAGAAGAGTTCGAGGGACATCAGGGCGCTCCTTCTCAGTCCACGAGTCCGAATGCGACGGCCGCCGGCACCACGAGGTAGCCGGCGATGAGCAGCGTCGAGAAGACGATGGCGATCGCGTTGACCGACCGCTCCCGGCGCTTGTTGGTCTGCCCCAGGGTCTGCGTCGCGCTCCAGATCCCGTGGCGGAGGTGGAGTCCGAGCAGGACGAGCGCCACCACGTAGAAGAGCGTGATCGGAATGTTCTGGAAGCTCGCGACCAGCCGGTCGTAGGGCGAGCTGTCGGTGCCCTGGGGGTTGACCGCACCGAACGTCATGTCCAGGAGGTGCCAGATGATGAAGAGCAGGATGATCGTTCCGCCCCAGCGCAGGGTGCGGGAGGCGAAGCTCTGCTGTACCCGCTTCTTGCTGACGTAGGCCACCGGGCGGGCGCGGCGGGCCTGGGCCCACAGCGAGTACGCCGCCCACATGTGGGCCAGCACCGAGACGACGAGGACGATCTCGATGACCGTCAGCAGCGTGCGCGGCGGCAACGCGGGCTCGCCGAAGGTGCGGAGCCACTCCGAGTAGTCGTTGAACGACTCGGCTCCCTGGAACACGTGCAAGTTGCCGATCATGTGCGCGATCAGGAACAGCACCATGATGATGCCGCTGACCGCCATGACTGCTTTTTTGACGACCGAGTTACTGAATCGCCCGGTCTTGGGGGCCCTGCGCTGGGCCGGCTGCGTCGCTGTCGCCACACGGTCAAGGTACGTGCATTCCCCAGGTGACACCCAGGTGAACGCGGCGTGACACACCTCATGTAAGGACACCCTCAACGGAACCGGTGAGTCCGATCGATGCCGCGTCCGGCCCGGCCGGCCGCCCCCACCGCTGTCACCGGCGAGCGGAGCGCAGGGGCGACAACGCCCGCGGTGCCGGGGGAGGATCGACGCCGACCAGCTCAGGTTGAGCGAGAGGACGACGACGTGGCAGGTCCCACCCGAGGGTTCCTCGGCCGCAGCCGGGTGCCGCGCGACCCGCGGCTGCCCCCCGGCCAGTACGACGCCGGCGCCGACTGGCCGGTGCTCACCGCCGAGCCGACGCCCCGGATCAGCCCCGAGACATGGAGCATCACCGTCGACGGCCAGGTGGAGAACCCGACCACCTGGACCTGGGACGAGGCCCACCGGCTGCCGGCAGCCGAGTACCGCGGTGACATCCACTGCGTCACCACCTGGTCGAAGTTCGACACGCACTTCGGTGGGATCAGCGTGGACTCGCTGCTCGACGTCGCCCGGCCCACGGCTGATGGCCGGTTCGTGATGGCAACGTCGAAGACCGGCTACACCACGAACCTGCCGCTGGAGGACGTCACCGGCGGCAAGGCGTGGATGGTCTGGGAGTACGACGGGAAGCCGCTGCCGATCGAGCACGGTGGGCCGGTCCGGCTGCTGGTGCCGCACCTGTACTTCTGGAAGAGCGCCAAGTGGGTCACCAAGCTGACCCTGATGGCGCGTGACCAGCCCGGCTTCTGGGAGCAGAACGGCTACCACGACCGGGGCGACCCGTGGCGTCAGCAGCGCTACCAGGGTGACTGATCCGGTGGGTGATCCGCTGACCGGCCCGATGGCCGAGACCGCCCGGCGGGGCGGGCGCCGGGCGCCGGCCGGTGGCTGGCGGACGGCGACCGTGGCCGGCGTCCGCCGTCCCCTCGCCCGGTCCGTGCAGCTGCGGCTGGACGTCGCCGACCGGATCGACCACCTGCCCGGCCAGCACTACGTCGTCCGGCTGACCGCTCCCGACGGCTACACCGCGCAGCGGTCCTACTCGGTGGCCTCCGCGCCTGCCGACCCGCTGGTCGAGTTGTTCGTCGAACGGCTCGACGACGGCGAGGTGTCCACCCATCTGGCCGACGTGGTCGAGCCCGGCGACGTGCTGGACGTCCGGGGGCCGATCGGGGGGTGGTTCGTCTGGGAGGGCGAGACCCCCGCACTGCTGGTGGGGGGTGGCAGCGGGGTGGTGCCGCTGGTCGCGATGGTCCGGCATGCCCGGACCATCGGGCGGCTGGACCTGCTGCGGATCGCGGTCTCTGCCCGCACGCTGGCCCAGCTGCCCTACGCCGACGAGCTGGCTGCCGCCGGCGCGCTCATCGTGACCACCCGCGAGGCACACGGCATCCGCCCGGCGGCCCGGCTGACCGCCATGGACCTGCTGCCGCTGTGGGAGCCCGGCCAGGAGGGGTTCGTCTGCGGGTCGACGTCCTTCGCCGAGGCGGCCAGCCAGCTGCTGGTCGGGCTGGGCATGGCGCCGGCCGTGATCCGGGTGGAGCGCTTCGGTCCCTCGGGGGAGCCCCTGCCCGCGGCCTGACCCGGGATCTCGGGCGAGGCCGGCCCGTTCTGCGGCGGCGGGCGGGGCAGGCGGCCCCGGGTGGCCGGCCCGTGGGCGCCGGAGACGGGCCGGTCGGCACGTCGCCGCGCCCGCTGGAGGGCCTCTTCGCCCGCTACGCTGCGGCCAGCGCGACACCCGAGTCGGGGGGAGTGTCATGGTCGAGGACAGTGATGTGCGGGCGGACCTGCTCGCGAGGATCGAGTCCAGGCGGGCCGGTATCCAGGCCTATCTCCGCGAGAACCGGCCCCGCATCCGCCGCCGGGCCAACGTCACGATCGTGTTGACCTCGCTCGCCGCGCTCTCCACGGCGGGCCCTGCCCTGGGTGGCGAGTCGTTCGCCGGCGGCGTCCAGCGCGCGCTCGGGCTGAACAGTGACTCCCCCGTCTGGCGGGTCCTCTGTCTGGCAGCGCTCCTGGTGTCGGTGACCGCCGCGGTGCTGACCAACCTCGGCAAGTCCTCGGATGCCGCGGCCCGGCTGAGCACGGCGGAGGCCGTGGACGGCGAACTCGACGGGTTGTCGGTGCTCGTGGAGTTCGGCCACCTGCCCGTCGAGGACGCCGTGAAGCTCTACCAGCAGTACACCGCCAAGGTCACCTTCATCCCGGACGTCGCGGTCGGGTTCGCCGCCGGCCGGTCCGAGGTCCGCAGCGGCCCACCACCCCGGGTCCGCAGCGGCGGGCCACCGGCAGGTCCTGGTGGCGAACACCGCAGCGGGGGGCTGCCGGCCGTCCCGCCGTCGTCGCGTGCCCGGTCGGGCACGGCCCCGCCACGGACGACCTCGATCAACCGTCCGCACCCGGACTAGGCGACCCGCCCAGGCCGATCACGGGCGCGGGGGGCTGGGCTCTCGGCCCAGCCCCCCGCGTCCCCGTGGTCAGGCGGCCGGCGGCACCGCCGAGGCGGTCACCAGGTCCGCACGCTCCCAGACCTTGTGCATCCCCATCGCGGCGATCAGGTCCGCGGCCAGGGCGGCCCCGCTGTCCGCGCTGAGCACGCCGGGCCCGGACGTGTCGATGCCGGCGGCGGTCAGCACGGCGGCGCCGTCGCCCCAGGTGCCGAACGCCTTCAGCTGGCGGAAGGCCTCCTGCAGCAGGACGACGGCCTTCAGGTCGTTGTCCTTGGGCGCACCGTCGGCCACGACGACCGCGTCGAACTCCACCGAGCGGGCCGTCACGAACGTCCGCTCGACGACCTCGGTCTTCTTCCCCGAACCGAGCTGTCCGCCGACCGGGGCGATCACCTTCACCATGGCGCCCTCGGCCTCCAGCGCCGTCCGCAGCTCGGCGATGCCGGCCAGGTCGGCGTCCGGGCCCGCCACGACCCCGACGAGGCGCCCCGCGATCGGGAAGGGCACGTCCTTGATCTGGCGGAGCGCCGGCGACGGTGCGAGGTGCTCGGCCGGGGTGTCCGTCGGCGCGGGCAGGCCGAGCCCGGCGGCCACCTGTGCGCACAGGTCGGTGTCGATCTTGGCGAGCACGGCGAGGGCGCGCTCCTTGATCGCCTGCTCGTAGACCTTGCCCAGCTCGAAGGTGTAGGCCTCCGCCGTGTGCCGCTTCTCCAGGTCGGAGAGGCTGGCGTAGAACAGCGCCGCGTGCGAGAAGTGGTTCTCGAAGGATGCCGGCGCCCCCCGCACCACGTCGCCCTCGACCTTCCGCGGCACGTTGACGTAGCCGCCGTGCGCGGCGTCGGCGATGGCGGGGGAGTCGTCGTCGATGCTGTTGGGCTTGTAGGGGGCCTGGCCCTCGTGCACGGCGTGCTGGTGGAAGCCGTCGCGCGAGTTGTCGTTGACGGGCGCGTGCGGGCGGTTGATCGGGATCTGGGTGAAGTTCGGGCCGCCGAGCCGGGTCAGCTGGGTGTCCAGGTAGGAGAAGTTGCGGCCGGCGAGCAGGGGGTCGTTGGTCGGCTCGATGCCGGGGACCAGGTGGCCGGTGTGGAAGGCGACCTGCTCGGTCTCGGCGAAGAAGTTCGTCGGGTTGCCGTTGAGCACCAGCTTCCCGATGGGCTGCACCGGGCAGAGCTCCTCCGGGACGATCTTCGTCGGGTCGAGCAGGTCGATGCCCTCGAAGGTCTCGTCCTCGGTGTCCGGCATGACCTGGATGCCGAGTTCCCACTCCGGGAACGCGCCGGCCTCGATGGCGTCGTAGAGGTCCCGGCGGTGGAAGTCGGGGTCGACGCCGGCCGCGATCTGCGCCTCCTCCCAGATCAGGGAGTGCACGCCCAGCTTCGGCTTCCAGTGGAACTTGACCAGCGACGTCCCGCCCTCGGCGTTGACCAGCCGGAAGGTGTGGACGCCGAACCCCTCCATCATCCGGTAGGAGCGCGGGATGCCCCGGTCGCTCATGTTCCAGATCGTGTGGTGCGTCGCCTCGGTGTGCCGGGTGACGAAGTCCCAGAAGGTGTCGTGCGCCGACTGCGCCTGCGGGATCTCCCGGTCCGGGTGCGGCTTGGCCGCGTGGATGATGTCGGGGAACTTGATCGCGTCCTGGATGAAGAAGACCGGCATGTTGTTGCCGACCAGGTCCCAGGTCCCTTCCTTCGTATAGAACTTCGTCGCGAAGCCGCGGGTGTCGCGCACGGTGTCGGCGGAGCCGCGCGAGCCGAGCACCGTGGAGAACCGCACGAACACCGGCGTCTCCAGGCCCTCCTCGGCCAGCACGGCGGCCCGGGTGACCGTCGCGGCCGCGCCGTAGGCGGTGAAGACGCCGTGTGCGCCGGCGCCGCGGGCGTGCACCACGCGCTCCGGGATCCGCTCGTGGTCGAAGTGCATGATCTTCTCGCGGAGGTGGAAGTCCTCCAGCAGCACCGGGCCGCGGCGCCCGGCCTTGAGTGAGTGGTCGGTGTCGGGCAGGCGCACGCCCTGCGCCGAGGTCAGGAACTCCCCGGCCTGGGCTCGGGGGTCGCGTCCCTGCTTCGGTCCCTCGTACGCCACGCCCGTGGGGCTGACGGTCTTCGGTGCGGACTGGTCGGGCTTGCGCTGCGGGGGCACGGTTTCTCCCTCTTGCTGGGGACAGGGCTCCGGGGCTACCCGTTTTCTTGACCAGAACAAACGACGCCGTCCACTGGGCGGTACCCGCGGTCGGTCAGTGACGTCCGGATCGCCCAGCGTGTCCGCCCTCCCTGGACGGCGGTGATCTCCTGCAGTACCGGCGTTGTCGGGCGCACCCGGAGGTGGGACGTGCCGCGTTCGCCGCGGTCCCCCGGCGGGTGCGATTGCTGGCGCCACCACGGTCGTCGTCGCCCTGGCCTGCGCGGTGCTCACCGTCCTGCTGGCGGTGGTGTGTGCGCTCGCGGCCCGCACGCTCAGCGCGGTGCCCGGCGGGATCTCGCTGGGGGGAGTGGCCCGTGCTGCGCCCGCTGCCCACCGGGACGTCTGAGCCGGAGGGCTGCCGGGCCGGTTGCCGCTGGGCGACCCGGGTATGCGGCGCGCATGGCGGACGCACGGGGACAGGGCACGGAGCAGGGGGACGGCTCCCGGCCAGGGGTGGGCGCCGACCCGGCGGCGGACCCGGAGGTCGCCGAGAAGCCCGTGGAGGACGCGGTCAACCGGGCGATCGACGAGGGCCGGCGGCGCATCTCCCGGCGTACCTGGCCGCTGCTGGCCACCGGCCTGCTCGGCGGCATCGACGTCGGCACCGGAGTGCTGGCCCTGCTGTTCGTGGAGCACGAGACGCACAGCGCGCTGCTCGCCGGGCTGGCCTTCACCATCGGCTTCATCGCCCTCACGCTGGCCCGCAGCGAGCTGTTCACCGAGGACTTCCTGGTGCCCGTGGTCACCGTGGTCGCCCGCCAGGCCCGGTTCCGGATGCTGATGCGGCTGTGGATCGGCACGCTGGTCGCGAACCTGGTGGGCGGCTGGCTGTTCACCTGGCTGATCCTCCAGGGGTTCCCGCAGTTCGCCGACACCGCGATCGAGGCCGGCAACTACTACGTGCAGCTGGGCCTGGGGGTGAAGGCCTTCTCCCTCGCCGTCATCGGCGGCACCGTGATCACGCTGATGACCTGGATGCAGCACACCACGTCGTCCTCAGGGCTGCGGCTCGTGCCCGCCGTCACGGCCGGGTTCCTGCTGGCCGGCGCGCAGCTCAACCACGCCATCGTGAACTCGCTGCTGATGTTCTCCGCCTTGCACACCGGCCGGGCGCCCTTCGGCTATCTGGAGTGGGCGCAGACGGCAGGCCTCGCGGCGGCCGGCAACATCGTCGGCGGGGTCGTCCTGGTCACCCTGCTGCGGCTCTTCCAGTCCCCGCACACCGTCGCCGAGGAGCGGGCCAACCCCGCCCTCGGGGTGGCGATGGGCGACGACCGGCGGGAGGACGACCGGCCGAAAGCCGAGCCCGGCATCTGAGGTCGCGTCAGCCGGCCCGGGCCGCCCGGCGGATCGCGCTGACGTAGCGGTCCAGGGCGAGGGACTGCACCCGGTGGCTGACCGGCGCACCCAGCCGGGACAGCGGTGTGGCCAGCCGGGAGAACGCCCGCAGCTCGTAGACGACGTCGCCGCCGGGCCGCACCGAGACCAGGAAGGACTCCTCGCCGCTCGCCGGGTGCCCGGGCAGGGTGCCGTAGCCGAAGCCCCGCCGGTCGGGCTCGTCCACCACCCAGACGACCCGGCAGGGGATGTCCAGCCCGAGCCGGCGCAGCCCCGCCGTCATCAGGACGACGGTGCCCACGCTGCTGGCCGGTCCGCTGGCCTGCACCCGCAGGCCGGCGCCGCGCTGGGCGCTCCAGCCGAACACCGCGGCCGCCGCCCGGTCGAACGCCGCGCGGCCGGAGCCGACGACGTGCTCCCGGGCCACGTGGTCGTAGCCGGCCGGCAGGTCGCCGTCCTGCGTCCGGCCGACCTCCGGGTAGGTGAACGGGGCGTCGGCGAGCTGGGCCAGGGTGGCGCGGCGGAGGAGTCCCACCGGCCCAGTCTCGCCGGTCCCGTTGCCGGCCGCCGGTAGGGTCGCGGCACTGTGCTGCCCACCGTCACCGCCACCCGCTACGTCACGCCGCTGCGTGAGGGCGGCTCGCTGCCCGGGCTGATGGAGGCCGACGACCTGGGCACCTACGTGGTGAAGTGGCGGGCCGCCGGGCAGGGCGTGAAGGTGCTCGCCGCCGAGGTCGTGTGCGGTGAGCTGGCCCGCCGGCTGACGTTGCCGGTCCCGGCCCTGGTCACCGTGGACGTCGCACCGGAGCTCGCGGTGGGGGAGCCGGACCAGGAAGTCCAGGAGCTGCTGCGGAACTCCGCGGGGGTCAACATGGGCATGGACTACCTGCCCGGCGCGCTGGACTTCGAGGCCGGCGTGGCGGAGGTGACCGGTGAGCTGGCCGGCCGGGTGCTGTGGTTCGACGCGCTGGTCGGCAACGTCGACCGGTCCTGGCGGAACCCGAACATGCTGTTCTGGCACGGCCGCCTGCACCTGATCGACCACGGGGCCACGCTGACCTTCCACCACTCCTGGACCGGCGCCCAGGCCGCGGTGACCCGGCGCTACGACGCCGCGCAGCACGCGCTGGTCGAGTGCGCCCCCGACGTCCCGGCCGCCGACGCGGCGCTCGCCCCGCGGGTGACCCGGCCGCTGCTGGAGGAGGTGCTGGCACTCGTGCCCGACGCCTGGCTCGAGGGACCCACGCCCGACGAGCCGGCCGAGGAGGTCCGGACCCGCTACGTCGAGCAGCTGCTGGCCCGGCTGGCGGCCCGCGACTCCTGGCTGCCGCCCCTGGTGGCCGCGGCGGCCACCGGCGCGGCCGGACCGCGCTCCGCGCCCCGGGGGCAGAACCGGCCCGCCTGGCTGGGGCCGCCCCCACCGGAGGGGATCAGTCAGCGATGAGGGCCATGACATCGCGGGACACCTTCGAGTACGCCGTGCTGCGGGTGGTCCCGCGGGTGGAGCGCGGGGAGTCCCTCAACGCGGGGGTGCTGGTCTACTGCCGGCAGCGCGACTACCTCGGCTCGCGGGTGCACCTGGACGTCGACCGGCTGCACGCCCTCGACCCCACCGCCGACCCGGCCGCCATCGGTGCCGCGCTGCAGGCGGCCACCGACGTGTGCGCCGCGGCGACCGCCGCCGGGGCGGCCGGGCGGGAGGCGCTGGGGTCGCGGTTCCGCTGGCTGACCGCGCCGCGCAGCAC
>JAOPUQ010000212.1 GCA_025963425.1 Modestobacter sp.
ACCTGGACGCGATCGCCGCCAACGGCCGGGCCATCCGCGCCGCCGCCGAGCAGCACGGCCTGTCCCTGTACTGGATGCTCAAGCAGGTCGGCCGCAACCCGCTCGTCGCCGAGGCCCTCGTGGCCGACGGCTCGGCCGAGACCGTGTCGGTCGACGTCCAGTGCGCCGACGCACTCCTGCACAACGGCTTCCGGCTCGGGCACATCGGCAACCTGGTCCAGATCGCGCGGGCCGACCTACCCCGGCTGCTGGCCAGCCGGCCGGAGGTGGTCTCGGTGTTCTCGGTGCGCAAGGCCGAGCAGATCGCCGCGGTCGCCACCGGACTCGGCATGGAGCAGGACCTGCTGCTGCGCGTCGCCGACCCGACCGCGGACGTGTACCTGCCCGGCATGGAGGCCGGCTTCCTGCTGGACGACCTGCCCCGCGTGGTGAAGGAGATCCAGGCCATCGACGGCGTCCGCATCGTCGGCGTCACATCCTTCCCCACCACCTCCTACGCCGTCCCGGGGCAGCCGACCGAGACGCCGAACTTCGGCACCGTCCGGCGGGCCGCCGCGATCCTGGAGCAGTTGGGCGTGGACGTGCGGCAGGTCAACGCGCCGGGCAACACGACGTCGCTGACCGCCCCGATGCAGGCCGCCGGCGGAGCCACGCACATCGAGCCCGGCCACGGCTTCCTCGGCACCACCCCGTACCACCTGCAGTTCGACTCGCAGCCGGAGATCCCCGCGGCCTGCTACGTCACCGAGGTGGCCCACCACTTCGGCGGGCGGGCCTACGTCTACGGCGGCGGCTTCTTCGTCGACGACCCGGCCTGGCTGCAGCCGGACTTCCGCCGGCAGGCCCTGGTGGGCTCCACCGTGGCCGAGCTGATGGAGCACCGGGAGACCTACCTGGGCGCCGGGTCGGGCAGCACCAGCCAGTTCGGCGGGATCGACTACTACGGGTTCCTGGACGCCGACGAGCGCACCGCGCCCGTGGGGGCCACCGTGGTCTTCGGCTTCCGGGTCCAGTCCTTCGTCACCCGGGCCAACATCGCCGTCATCGACCACGAGGGCGGGCGCCCGCGACTGCGCGGCGTGTTCGACCAGCTGGGTCGGCGCCTGCCCTGGCATGAGTAACCCCTCGACGTCGGACCCCACCCGCGCCCGCGACATCAACCTGCTCGCCGTCCTCGACGTGCTCCGCGCGGAGGGGTCCGTCACCCGGGCGGGCATCGCGCGCCGGACCGGCCTGAGCGCCCCGACCATCTCCGAGGTGGTGTCCGACCTGGTCTCCGCCGGCGCCGTCCGGCTCGCCGGCCAGGGACCGGCCACCGGCGGCCGCCGCGGCGGCCTGGTCGAGCTGATCCCGGCCTCCTACGTCGTGGCCGCCGTGGATCTCAGCGCCCGCCGACCCCTGGTCGGGCAGGTCGACCTGTGCGGCCAACTGGTGGACTCCTCGATCCGCGAGGTCCCCGCACAGGCGCTGACGACGCCGGAGGCGCTGGTGCGCTGGCTCGGTGACCTGGACACCGGCGGTCGGGTGCTGGGGATCGGGGTCGCCGTCCCCGGCGTCACCGACCCGGCGGCCGGGCGCATCGAGTGGTCACCGCGCTACGGATGGCGGGACGTCGACCTCCGCGACCTGCTGGTGGCCGCCGGGACCACCGGCACGGTGCTGGTCGAGAACGACCTGAACCTCGCCGCCGTCGGAGAGCACGCGGCCGCCGGCGACGGCAGCCGGAACATGGCGATGCTGGGGCTGCGCGGCGGCCTGGGCGCCGGCCTCATCGTGGACGGCTCCCTGTACCACGGCAGCCACCACGCGGCCGGCGAGGTGGGCTACCTGGCCACGACCGCGCGCCCGGTGGGCAGCTCCCGGGAGTTCGGGCCTCTGGAGAAGGCGGTGTTCGACGAACTGCGCCGGGCCGGCCTGGCCGACGAGGGCGCGCTGGCCCTGGTCGACCAGCCCGCCCCGCAGACGCCGCTGCCGGCCCGATCGGCCGACGTCCTGGAGGACCTGATCTTCCACGCCGTCCTGGCGCTGGCCACGGTGCTGGACCCCGAGCACATCGTGCTGGGACAGGAGCTGACCGCTCTCGTGCCGCACCTGCCCGGCGCTCTGCAGGACCGGTTGGACCCGCTGCTGCCGCACACCCCGTCGATCATCGCCTCCCGGCTCGGCGAGCTGGCCAGCCTCCGCGGGGCCGGCATCGCCACGCTCAGCGAGCTGGCTCCTTCGCTGCGGAGGCTGCTGTCGTGATCGTGGTGGGCATCGACGGCGGCGGCACCAAGACCGACCTGATCGCGGTCGACTCCCGGGGACGGTTCCTCGGCCGGCACCGCGGCGGCCCGAGCAACCTGCACGGCCTCGGCGTCCAGGAGGTGTCGCGCGCGCTCGAGAGCCAGGTCAGGTCGCTGGTCGGGACGCACGGCGACCCCGACGTCCTGGTGGCCGCGTGCCTGGCCGGCATCGACACCGACGCCATGCGGGCCGACCTCGGCGCGGCGCTGCACAGCCGTGAGCCCCGCTGGCGGTGGCTGGTGGACAACGACGCCACCGCGGCCTGGTGGGGCGCCTTCGGGGGCCGCTCCCCCGGCGTGGTCACCATCGCCGGCACCGGCGCGGTCGCCTACGCGCGGACCGCCACCCGCACCGCCCGCGCCGGCGGATGGGGCGCCCTGCTGGGCGACGAGGGCAGCGGCTACAGCGTGGGGCGCGCGGCCGTCATCGCCGTGCTGCGCGCCGCCGACGGGCTGGGTCCGGCCACGGCCCTGCGCGAGGCGCTCCTCGGGGAGCTGCGGCTGGCGGAGTGCCACGAGCTGATCGACCACGTGCACGTGGAGATGTCCTTCGCCGACGTCGCCGCCCTGGCCCCGCTCGTGGTCGCCGTCGCCCAGGACGGGGACGCCGTCGCCCAGGGGATCGTGCGTCGCGCCGCCGACGCGCTGGTGGAGCTGGCCGTCGCCGCCGCCACGCGGGTGCTCGACGACGGGGCCCCGGTCCCCGTGGACGCCGCCTTCGTCGGCGGCCTGGCGCACTCTCCGCACGTCCGCCGCGTGCTGCGCGAGCGACTGGCCGCCTCGCAGGTGTGCCGTTGGGTCGAGCCGACCGCGACCGCCGCCGTGGGGGCCGTCCTGCTGGGCGCCGCGGAACTCGGACTGTCGGCCGACTGGACCGCCATCCCCCTCACCGACCTGGTCCCTGCCGCATCGGAGGACAGATGACCGCATTCGACCTGCTGGTCCGCGGGGGTGTCGTCGTCGACGGCTCCAGCGGCCCGGCGTACCCCGCCGACATCGCCGTCCGGGACGGACGGGTGGCCGTCATCGGCTCCATTCCGGACGACGTCCGCGCCCCGGTGGAGATCGACGCCCGCGGCCGGCACGTGATGCCCGGGTTCATCGACATCCACAGCCACTCCGACTTCGTGCTGGCCGACCCGGCGCACGGCGACGTGCTGCGGTGCTTCCTGGAGCAGGGCATCACCACGCTGGTCACCGGGAACTGCGGTTTCGCTCCCGCGCCCTGCACGCCCGAGCACAGCGCCGAGCTGGAGTCCTACACCGCGTTCCTGCGCTCGGCCGGGGCCCGCGCCTCCTGGCCCACCTTCGGGGCGTACCTGGACCAGCTGGACAGCCAGGGCGTGGCGCTCAACGTGGTGCCCCTCGCGGCTCACGGTGCCATGCGCATCGCCAGCATGGGATTCGCCGGATCGGCGCCCACCGACGACCAGCTGCGCCGGATGGTGCGTTCCGCCGACGAGGCGATGGACGCCGGCGCCTTCGGCATCTCCGCCGGGCTGGCCTACGCACCCGGGATGTACGCCGGCACCGCCGAGGTGACCGCGCTGGCCGCCCGCGCCGGCCGGGTCGGCGGGCTGTTCACCTGCCACAGCCGGGGACTGTCCGAGACCCTGGTGGACGCGGTCAGCGAGGTCGTCCAGATCACCCGGGACGCCCGGGTGCGCGGCCAGTTCTCGCACCTGTGCGCCCTCGGGGAGGGCAACTGGCCCAAGATCGGCCGGGCGATCGACGTCCTGGACACCGCCCGGCGGGCCGGCATCGACATCGCGACCGACTGCCAGGCCTACATCGCCGGCAACACCACGCTGACCGCACTGGTCCCCCCGTGGTCGATCGAGGGCGGGGTGGACGCGCTGGTGGCGCGGCTGGCGTCCCCGGCCGGCCGGGCCCGCATCCGCACCGAGATCCTGCACGGCGCCCCGACCTGGCCGCTGGTGTCCGGCGGCTGGATCGACAACATGATCGCCTCCCTGGGCTGGGACGGGATCTGGCTGCTGCAGGTGGGGGCACCGGACTTCACGCGCTTCGAGGGCGGCTCGCTGCTGGACATGGCCGAGGACCGCGGCGTCGACCCGTTCGACGCACTCTGCGACCTGGTGGTCGCCGACCGCGGCGAGTCGATGATGCTGGTCGTCGGCTCCGCCGGCAGCCTGCGCGACGACGCCCCGTTGCGAGAGGTCCTGGCGCTGCCCTTCACCTCCCTGGAGACCGACGCCATCGTCACCGGGACGGGCGTGCGCAACCGCGGCGCCCTCGGGGCCTACCCGCGGATGCTGGGTCACTACGTCCGGGAGGAGCGCCTGCTGTCCCTGGAGCGGGCCGTGCACCAGATGACCGGCCTGGCCGCCGACCGGCTGGGCCTGACCGACGTCGGCCGCATCCGCGCCGGCGCCGCCGCCGACCTCGTCGTGGTGGACATGGACTCCGTCGCCGACACCTCCGACTACCGCAACCCCGAGAGCCCGCCGACCGGCATCCAGGACGTCGTCGTCAACGGCGTCCCCGTCGTCGGCTCGGCCGCGACGGGCACCCCGTACGCCGGCAAGGTCTACCGCCGCACCACCCGAGGATGAGGACACCCATGCCACAGGGAGCAACCGCCGAGCCCGCCGAGGCCCCCGATCCGGCCGGTGCCGACCGGCCCGGTCGGCTGATGCGGGCCGAGATCCACGAGCAGCCCGCCGTCTGGACGCGGCTGCAGGACGAGGGCCGGGACGCCGTCGTCCGGGCTGCGGCCACCTTCCGGGCCGCCGAGCCGACCCAGGTGGTCCTGCTGGCCCGCGGCTCCAGCGACAACGCGGCCATCTACGCGCAGTACCTGATGCAGATCGGGCTGCACCTGCCGGCCGCCCTGGCCACGCCCAGCGTGCACACCCTCTACGGCACCCCGGTGTTCCCGCCCGGGGCCTGCGTGCTGGCGGTCTCGCAGTCCGGTGCCTCCGCCGACCTCGTGCAGACCCTCGCAGCCGCCCGGCAGGCAGGCTGCCTGACGCTGTCGATCACCAACGACCCGGCCAGCCCGCTCGCTGCCGGCGCGGACGCGCACATCCCGCTGCTGGCCGGGCCGGAGCGGTCGGTGGCCGCCACCAAGACCTACACCAGCGAGCTGCTCGCGCTGTGGATGTTCACCCGTGCCGTGGGTGGCCGACAGCCGGACGCACCGGAGCTGGCCGCCTTCGGCGAGCAGGTGCTGGAGTCGGCTGACTCGGCGTGCCGGCGGTTGGCCGAGCGACTGACCGGCGTCCGGCGGCTCCTCGCCGTCGGTCGGGGATACGGGTTCGCCTCCGCGCGGGAGGCTGCGTTGAAGCTCATGGAGACCTCCTACGTGATGACGCAGGGGCTCAGCGCGGCCGACGCCGAGCACGGACCGGTGGCGGTGCTGGACCCGCAGACACCGCTGCTGGCCTTCGCATCGCAGGGCCCCGGAACGCCGTCGATGGCCTCGGTCGTGGCCGCCGCGCGGGCCGCCGGGGCCCCGGTGGAGGTCATCGGCGACGGCACCCTGGCCGGGGACTCCCTGCCGGCCCTGCTGCCCGCTGACGTGCCGCCGGACCTGGCTCCCCTGCTGGAGATCCTGCCCGCCCAGCTGCTCGCCCTGGAGCTCGCGGTGCTGGGCGGCAACGACCCGGACCGTCCGCGCGGCCTGTCCAAGGTGACCTCGACAGTGTGACGTCCCCCGGGTGGGCGCCCGCCGGCCCGGGCGGTAGCCGGCCCCCGGGGCAGGCAGCCACCCGGCGCTCAGCCGCAGACCCGGTCGACCAGCTGCTGCAGCACCGCCCGCTGCGCGTCGTCCACGGGCAGGTCGACGGCGACCGGGTCGCGGCCGGCCACCGAGACGGTGAGCGGGAAGACGAACGGCTTCTTCGTCTCGGCCAGCACGTGCGGGTCGCAGCTGGCCAGGGTGAACGTCACCGGCAGCGCCAGCTCGTCGTCCGCCGGACGCAGGGTGACCGGCAGGTGGCGGCCGGCCACCGGCTCGATCAGCACGCTGCGCTCGACCGCGAGCACCTCGACCGGGTCGGCACCGGTCCGCCGGGTCAGCAGGACCGTGCCGGTCAGCGCCTGCCGGTCCGGCGCCTCGGCCAGCTCGGAAAGGGCGACGTCGACCACCGCGGACACCGCGGCGACCGCGCACTCCTCGTCGTGCACCTGGGCGAGAGTCCCACCGGCCAGGGGGACCCGCAGCTCCTCGGGCGCACCGCCGTCCCGGGCGACCCTCAGCCGCGCGGCCGCCGGGTCCGCCCCCGCCGCGCAGTCGACCGCGCCGAACGGGGTGGGCAGGTCGATCGTCCGCCCCGGCGCGAACGTGGTGCCCACGGCGGTGGCCGGCAGCACGGCGAAGCCCGGGGAGTCGATCGCCACCGCGGTGACCGTGAAGGGCGCCGTCCCGGTGTCGGTCACCCGCACCTGCACCTGGCCGCCGACCGCCTCGTCCGTGCGCAGCCGCACGGCCTCGGCCGCGATGCCCGGGACGGCCGGCACCGCCGGCCCGGCCGCGGACGGCGACGGGGACGGGGACGGGGACGGCGCAGCCGGGCTCCCCCCGCAGCCGGCCAGCACCAGCGCAGCGACGAGCACCGTGCCGGCCGCGGCCCTCCGCATGGCAGCGCAGCGTAGGGCGGTCAGCCCTCGGTGTGCCGCCCCGCCAGCCGGGCCTCCACCCGCCCCGCGACGTACCGCACCTCGAGCTTCTCCTGCGCGTTGGCCGCCGGCCCGCGCCGCGGCTGGCCCTCGTCCAGCTCGAAGGCCGAGCCGTGCCACGGGCAGACCAGGCAGTCCGAGCCGCGCACCTGCTCGATCGTGCCCTCGGGCAGCGGACCGCCCAGGTGGGAGCAGGAGCCGATGAACGCGTCGACCCTCGCCCCCCGGCGGACGACGGCCAGCGGCACCGGGGCGCCCTGCCCCTCGCCGGTGCGCAGCGTCGGCTTGTTGTCCGGCAGGTCGTCCAGCGGGCCGAGGTCGATCCACTCGGGGGTCAGCGACCGGGCCGCGGTGGCCGAGTGGGAGGCGCCGGAGGACAGCGAGTAGGACATGTGCCCGCCGATCGCCGCCGAGCCGCTGGCCAGTCCGAGCCCGCTGTAGGCCAGCACCCGGCCCCACGTGCCGGCGCCCTTGGACCGGGCGACCAGCGAGCCGACGTAGAGGCCCAGCGCGGCGGTGTTGGCCACCGCGTGCACCGCACCCAGCCGCCGGACGCCGACCTCCTGCTCCGACCAGTCCGCCGCACCGCTCATCGCCGTGGGCACCGCCGCGGCCACGCCGGTGCCGATCAGCAGCGTCGCGGCCGGGCGGGTCGCCGGGATCACGTCCAGGATCCCGGCCGAGACCCAGGACCCCACGGGCACCTGCGCCAGCACCGGGTGCAGGGGGTGGCCCAGCCAGGTGCCGTGCAGCAGGTCCTTGACCGCCTGCGGCAGGGCGGCGACCGCCTTGCGGACCGGCTCGATGGCCTTGTCGAACGTCGGCTTGTCCGCGATCCGGTCCAGCACACCCAGCAGGCTCATGCGCCTGCCCCTACCCGCCTCCCGGCCGGCGGAACCCGCCGAGCGCCGGACGGCGGGGTCACCCCATCCGTTCCCAGTCGGCGCCCTCGGCGACCAGGCCCACCGCCGCGGCACCCACCGCGTCGACGTCGACCGCCAGCACGCCCAGCGGGACCTCCTCCTCCGGCGTCCGCAGCCGGCTCCACAGCCGGTCGGCCGCCGCCCGCAGCCGCTCCCGGGGCGTCGTCCCGCCCGGAACCGGCAGGTCGAGCGGCACCGGCCAGCACTCCCCGCGCTCGTCGCAGAACGCCGGCCACCGCCGCAGCAGGACGGCCGAGGCCGCTGCCGTCCGCCAGGCCACGCCGGGCACCATCTCGCCGGAGCAGCACAGCGTCGCCTGTGCCCAGCGCACCAGGCCCAGGACGTCGCTCCACACCGCGTCGGAGACCACGTCACTGGCCGCGCCGCCGGCGTGTGGGCGGTGTGCGCGCACCAGGGCACGGCTGCTGCGGGGGTCGTAGAGCTCAGGCAGGAGGTCCATGACCCGACTCTGGACCGCCTGCCTGGAAGGCCACGAACCACTGGCTGTGAGGTCGCCGGGAGAGCCCGGCTGTGCGGCGGCCATGGGCTGCGTGAGCGACGTCACCGTAGGGGGACCGTGGCGGAAGGGAATGAACGGGGGACGCCGAGGTTGGCTTCTGCATCTAGCTGCTCCCTGCCCGCCATCCGACCGGAGGACCCCGGTGACCTGCCCGTTCCTGCTCCGCCGCGGTCATCTGGCCGACGCGACAGGTGGGCACGTGTCGGACCTGACGGTCACCGGCTTCCAGCGGGTCGCCGATGCGGCGGTGCGCGCCCGAGGCCACCTGCGGGGCGACGACACGCCCGGCCAGTTCGCCCGGTACGTGGTGGTCGGTGGCCTGTCCACCCTGCTCTACGGGCTGGTGTTCGTCGCCGCCGACGTGGCCGGCGACCAGGCCGCGAACCTGGCCGGCGCCATCGCCTCGACGCTGCTGGCCAACGAACTGCACCGCCGGCTCACCTTCCACGCCGGCGGCCAGGTGTCCTGGTTCACCGCCCAGTGGGAGGGCGGCGGGCTCGCCGTCATCGGCCTGATCGCGACCTCCCTCGCCCTGGCCGGCTTCCACGCCCTCGTCGGGGAGGTGAGCCCGCTGGTGCAGATCGGCCTGGTCACCGCGGTCACCGGCGCCATCGGGCTGGTCCGGTTCGTGGCGCTGCGCGCCTGGGTCTTCTCGACCGGTTCCGCCCGGCACGAGTGATCGGCGGGCCACCGGCCCCTAGGCTTCAACCATGCCGAGCCTGCTGACCCATCGCCCCGCCCGGCTGGCCGCCGGCGCCGTGGCCGCCGCCCTGCTGACGCTGCCCCTGGCCGCCTGCAGCTTCTCCTCGAAGAACGTCTCCTGCTCGGGGACGACCTGCACCGCCACGCTCAGCGGGGACGGCGCGGAGGTCAGCATCCTGGGCACCAAGCTGGCCTTCGTCGGCACCGAGGACGGGCGCGCGACGCTGTCGGTCGGGGACGCCAGCGTCTCCTGCGCCGAGGGCGAGAACGTCTCCGCCGGCCCGCTGTCGCTGACCTGCACGACGGTCACCGACGATTCCGTGGAGGTCACCGCCAGCGCCGGCTGAGCCGGCCGGCCGGCTCAGGAGGTGGCGACCTCCACCACGATCCGCGTCGGGCCGTCCAAGGCGTAGACCCGGAACGGCGCCTGCGCCCGGACGCCGACGTAGGCCAGCGACTGGCCCTCGAAGGTGCCGTCGTAGAAGGCGCCGGTGACCGTCGAGGTGCCGTCGACCGCCACCGGGCCGCGAGTCACCTCGGTCGACCCGGACTCGTAGGGGTAGCTGGTCCCTTGCAGGACGACCCGCAGGTACACCGGGCCCGCCAGGTCGATCGGGGCTCCGGTCCCCTCCGCGGTCGCGCTGTCCACGTACTCGACGTCCCAGCCGGGCGTGCCCTGCCCGGCCAGCTCGAACACCACCCGGTCGAAGCCGTCGTGCGCGCCGGCCCGCAGCTCGGTCACCGTCAGCCCCGCGGGGTCCACCGGCTCGGCAGTGTCCGGCCGGACGTCGGCTGGGAACGGCGAGCCGCTGTCGGCGGCACTGGTCCCGGCAGCCGCGCTGGTCGGGGTGGCCGACTCCTCGGCGGCGCCCGATCCGGTCGCGGCGGCCGAGCTGGCGACCGGGTCGGTCGCCGTGTCCCCACCGCAGCCGGCCAGCACGGACAACGCGGGGAACAGGACGGCTCCGGCCATCAGGACGGCTGGGATCGGTCGGCGGCGGCGCATACCCACAGGGTGGCAGCTGTCGGGCCGCTCCCCCGGGCGACACGTCGAGGGCCACCCCGGGAGGGGGGGTGTGTCCGAGGCACCCGATGGGCCATGTATCGTTCTCCCTGCCTCCGGCGACCACGAGCCCCCATCGTCTAGCGGTCCAGGACGCTGCCCTTTCAAGGCGGTAGCACGGGTTCGAACCCCGTTGGGGGCACGCACGACGCACGACACAGCAAGGCCCTGTAGCGCAGTTGGTTAGCGCGCCGCCCTGTCACGGCGGAGGTCGCGGGTTCGAGTCCCGTCAGGGTCGCCACCCGGTGCCCGTACTTCACGGCACCGGTGGGGGCAGGTAGCTCAGTCGGTACGAGCGCTCGCCTGAAAAGCGAGAGGTCGGCGGTTCGACCCCGCCCCTGCCCACCCAGAGGGGTTCACGCCTCTCACACGGATCGAACAACGGCTCCGATGATGCCTCTGACTGCGGAAACGCGCGGAGCAAGCGTCATGCGGAGCGCCGAATCGCGCTTCGCGCGACTGCCGTGTCTCGACGTTGCGGGGGGCGCAGCACTCCGGCTCCACCGTCCCCGGGGCCCGGACGCAGTCCAGGCAAGCGGTCAGCCGAGGGCGCACCGCAGTGACACCCCGACGCGACGTCGGTGAACACCCGGCGGGCGCCCGCGGCGGTGAGCGCGTCGTGCTGAAGGGCCGGATCCTCCTCCCTGCCGACACCCGGGCGGAGCCGATCATGGCCACGTGCCCACCGCCGCCCGGGCGGCGTGCCAGAAGCTGATGGACGTTCGGCCATGGTGGGTCGCGGCCGGGTGGTGCCGCAGCCTCGAGGTTGCGGCACCACCCGGCTGCAGGATGACTCCTACTGGGCCGGGGGCAGCACCCGACGGTCCTGGAGCACCTTGATCCAGTGCAGGAAGGTCTCCTCGGTGTCCATGGCCTCGGTGAAGCCGGCCTGCTTGATCTTCACCGTGCTGACGAACGCGGGCGGCGGAGGTTCGGTGGCGCCGTAGGCGAAGCAGAAGTCGGCGTAGAAGTGGGACTCGCCGACGATGTCCTGGATGCTGTTCTGCCGCAGTCCGTGCTTGGCGACGATCCGCTCCCAGACGTCGGCCTTGGAGGGGAGGAACTCCGCCATCGACAGCGGCTCGTCGGGGCCAGCCTCGACGCCCAGCGCCTTGGCGAGGGCCGGCCAGAGGTCGCGCCACTCGAAGACCTCGCCGTTGGTGAGGTTGAAGTGCTGTCCGGCGGCGGCCGGGGCGTCAGCTGCCCATCGGATGGCCTTGGCGACCAGTCGCGTGTCGACGGCTTCCCAGACGTAGGGCACGCCGCCGGGGAAGCCGAACGGGCGGCCCTCCTCCTTGCAGATGGCGGCGTAGGCGCCGATGACCGGGGGCAGGTTCATGACGACCCCGGTGTTGG
>JAOPUQ010000232.1 GCA_025963425.1 Modestobacter sp.
TGCCGGCCCAGGGGCTGACCAACGTCTCCTTCGCGCTGGAGACCGCGGCCCGGCAGCTGGCCGGCGTCCCGGCGCGGGACGCCCGGGTGCTGCTGCTGTCCGACTGCGTGCACAACGCCGGCCCCGACCCCCGGCTCACCGCAGCCCGGCTGCCCCGGCTGGACGTCCTGCTGGACACCTCCGGCGAGCAGGACGTCGAGCTCGGCCGCAACCTGGCCCAGCTGGGCCGGGGCCGGTTCCGGCTGGTGCGCGACCACCGCGACGTGGCCGCCGCGCTGACCGCGGTGTTCACCGACTGACCAGCCCGGGGGCGTCGGGCGGGTCAGCGGAGCGGGGCCACCAGGCCGGTGGCGTCCGGGCCCAGCAGGGCGGGCAGCAGGTCGGCCGAGGCGAGCACGGCGAGGAAGACGATGAGGACGGCGACGGTCAGCACGGGAGACCTCCGGGGTGGGCGGAACCCCAGCGTCCCCGGGGCGGCTGGGTGCCACCCCGACGCCGGCTGTGGCGGGGCTGCACATCGGTCCGCGCCCCCCTCCAAAGGGGGGGACGTCCTCGCTCCCGGTGGCAGTCGACGGCGTCCCGTGCCGATGTCAGAAAGGTGATCCGATGGCTCGCCGACCAGGCCGGGAGCCTGCTGCCCGAAGGGCGGCGGCTGCCCGAGGCGGTGTGGCAGCGCAGGCACCGCGGCATCGTCCGCCTCTGCCTGGCCGCGGCCGCCGCCCTGGTGCTGCTGTGCTGGTGCTGGGGCGGGGGCCAGCTCACCGCCGTCCTCGTGCTGGTCGCGGTGACCGCCCCGCTGGTCCCCGCCGTCGTCCCGGCCTTCGCCCGCCCGGTGCGCTCCGGTTCCACCACGCTCAGCCTGATGGCCGCCTCGGTCGCGCTCGTGCACCTCTGGCAGGGCGTCACCGAGGCGCACTTCGTCTTCTTCGTGATGATCGGGATCGTCTCCCTCTACCAGCACTGGGTGCCCTTCGGCATCGCGCTGGTCGTGGTGACGCTGCACCACGGCGTCGTCGGCACGTTGTACCCGGTGGCGGTCTTCGGGCACGGCGGCATGCACGACCCCTGGCTGTGGGCCGGGGTGCACGCGGCGTTCGTGCTGGCGGCGAGCCTGGCGCACCTGGCCTCCTGGCGGCTCAACGAGACCCAGGTGCTCAGCGACGCGCTGACCGGCCTGGCCAACCGGACCCTGCTGGAGGAGGCCACCGCCAGCGGGTTGCGCACGGGCGCCCCGGTCAGCCTGCTGTTCGTCGACCTCGACGACTTCAAGGACGTCAACGACAGCCGCGGGCACGCCGCCGGCGACGAGCTGCTGGTGGCTGTCGCCGAGCGCCTGCGCCGGTGCGTCCGTCCCGAGGACGTGGTCGCCCGCATCGGTGGTGACGAGTTCGCCGTGGTCGTGGCCGGCGGGCCGGACGTCGCCCGGGCCGTGGGGGACCGGGTGCTGATCTCCCTGGCCCTGCCGGTCGTCATCGATGGCCGTCCCGTCTTCGTGCACGGCAGCATCGGGGTGGCCAGCTCCGCCGACCCCGGCGAGCACACCCCGGGTGCGCTGCTGCGCAATGCGGATCTGGCGATGTACCTGGCCAAGGCCCAGGGCGGCAACCGGCTGGTCGGCTACGCCGATGGCATGGCCGAGGCGGCCCGGCGCCGCGCCGACCTGCAGCAGGATCTGACGCTGGCCACCGCGGCCGGCCAGCTGGAGGTCTACTACCAGCCCACGGTGCGGCTGTCCGACGGTCGCACCACCGGTTACGAGGCCCTGGTCCGCTGGCGCCACCCGGTGCGCGGGCTGGTGCCGCCGGCGGAGTTCATCCCGCTGGCCGAGGAGAGCGGCGCGATCACCGAGATCGGCCGGTGGGTGCTGCGGCAGGCGGTCGCCCAGGGGGCGACCTGGAACGCCGAGGCCGGGCTCCCGCTGCGGATGGCGGTCAACCTCTCCCCGCGCCAGCTGCTCGACGCCGACGTCATCGCCGACGTGGTGGCAGCGCTGGCCGACAGCGGCTTCCCGGCCGGGCAGCTCACCCTGGAGGTGACCGAGGGCGTGCTCGTCCAGGACGTCGACCGGGCGGTCGCGCAGCTGTCCGAGCTGCGCGAGCTCGGCGTCCGGATCGCCATCGACGACTTCGGCACCGGCTTCGCCGGCCTGTCCTACCTGCGCCGGCTCCCCGCCGACATCCTGAAGATCGACCGCAGCTTCGTCACCGACCTGCCCGCAGGCGGCTCGTCGGCGACCCTGATCGCCTCGATCCTGGAGCTGGCCCGCACGCTGGGCCTCGACGTCGTCGCCGAGGGCGTGGAGACCGAGGGCCAGCGCAGGGCGCTGGCGGAGCTGGACTGCGGGTCCGCGCAGGGGTACCTGTTCGCCCGGCCGCAGCCGGCGGACCGGTGCCGCACGCACCACCTCCCCGCTCCGCAGGCGGCTGACCGGCACTGAGCCGGCGCCGACGGTCCGTTCCCGGCACCCGCCTCGAGCGGGGCGTCTGGCAGGGTGCCGGGACCGGCAGCGGAACGGAGGAGCGCGGATGGACCAGTACCGCCACCTGTTCACCCCGCTGCGGCTGGGCCCGGTGGCCGTCACCAACCGGGTCGTCTTCGCCGCCCACCTCACCAACTCGGCCGCGGACGGGCTGCCGACCGAGCAGTCCGCCGCCTACGCGGCCGCGCGCGCCGCCGGGGGCGCCGGGCTGGTGGTCACCGAGGAGGCCACCGTGCACCCCGGGGACCGGCCCTACGAGAAACTGGTCGCCGGCACCGACCCCGCCGTCGTCCCGGCCTTCCGCCGGCTCACCGACGCCGTCCACGCGCACGGGACGCCGGTGTTCGCCCAGCTCAACCACAACGGCGGCCAGTCCTCCGCGATGTACACCCGGCGACCGGTGGCGGCGCCCAGCGTGGTGCCCGACCCGCTGTTCGGCGAGGTGCCGTACGCCGTGACCGCCGCCGAGATCGGCGAACTGGTGGCCGGCTACGCCACCACCGCCGGGCACTGCGCCGCCGGCGGCTTCGACGGCGTGGAGCTGCAGTGCTCGCAGTCCTCGCTGGTTCGCGGCTTCCTCGCCCCGGCCACCAACCGGCGCAGGGATCGCTACGGCGGCCCGCTGGAGCGCCGGGCCCGCTTCCTGCTCGAGGTGCTCGCCGCCGTCCGGGAGGCGATCGGCCCGCGACGGGCGCTCGGCGTCCGGCTGTCGGCCGACGACCTGGTGCCCGGCGGGATCACCCCGGAGGAGGCGGTGGCCACGGCCCGGCTGGTGGCGGCGACCGGGCTGGCCGACTACCTGAGCACCTCGGTCGGCGTGGCGACGGAGAACCTGTACCGCAACGTCGCCGGGATGGGCTCCCCGCCGGGGTGGACCCTGCCGGTCGCCGCCCGGATCCGGGCGGCCACCGGGCTGCCGGTGGTCGGGGTCGGCGGCTTCACCGAGCCGGCGCAGGCCGAGGCGGCGCTGGCGGCCGGGCAGTGCGACCTGGTGGGCGTCGTCCGCGGCCAGATCGCCGATCCGGAGTTCGCGGTCAAGGCGCGCACCGGGCGGACGGGGGACATCCGCTCCTGCCTGCGCTGCAACCAGGAGTGCATCGGCCGGGTCGGCCGCAACCGCTGGCTGGGGTGCGTGGTCAACCCACGGGCCGGCCGGGAATCGGTGCTGCCCGCCCCGCGGCGCCGTCCCCGCCGGGTGCACGTCG
>JAOPUQ010000092.1 GCA_025963425.1 Modestobacter sp.
CAGGTATCTCACCGCTAAGTTTTCTTCCATGAGTGCACCGGTCCGTCGGGTACGCATCGGGATCGACACCGGGGGCACGTTCACCGACGTCGTCGCCGTCGACGAGGGGACCGGCGAGATCGCCACCACCAAGACCCCGTCGACTCCCAGCGACCCGGCCGACGGCTTCCTCGCCGGCGTGCAGAAGGTGCTGGGCCAACTGGGCCTGGACGGCGGCGCGATCAGCGCGGTCAGCCACGGGACGACGGTGGCCACCAACCAGCTGCTCGAGGGCAAGCTCGACCGGATCGGCTTCATCACCACCGAGGGCTACGAGTCGGTCCTGGAGATCGCTCGCCAATCGGTGCCCGACGGCTACGGCAACAGCTACTTCTGGGTCAAGCCGCCGCGGATCGTCCCGGCCGACCTGGTGCGCACCGTCCGCGGCCGGCTGGACCCCACGGGCGCCGAGGTCCGCCCCTTCGACCGGGCCGACGCCGTCGCCGCCGCCCGGTTCTTCCGCGACGCGGGCATCACCACCCTCGGCGTCTGCTTCCTGCACTCCTACGCGAACGACGGGCACGAGCAGCAGATGCTCGACGTGCTCCACGTGGAACACCCGGACGCGGTCGTGTCGATCAGCTCCCAGGTGCTGCGCGAGTACCGCGAGTACGAGCGCTCGGTCACCACGCTGGTCGACGCCGCGGTCAAGCCCCGGGTCGGCGCTTACGTCACCAACATCCGCCGCCGCCTGGACGAGCTCGCCCCCGGCGTCCCGTTCTACGTGATGAAGAGCAACGGCGGCGTGCTCAGCGCGCACGAGGTGGTCAACCAGCCGATCACCACGATGCTGTCCGGACCGGCCGCCGGCGCCCTGGGCGCGGCGCTGATCGCCGGCACCGCCGGCTTCGACCGGGTGCTCACCTGCGACGGCGGCGGCACGTCCACCGACGTCTCCGTGGTCATCGACGGCGAGCCGACCCTGACCACCGAGGGCAGCGTCGGCGACTACCCGTCGAAGATCCCGATGATCGACGTCGTCACCGTGGGCGCCGGCGGCGGCTCGATCGCCTGGCTGTCGCCGGAGGGCGCCCTCAAGGTCGGCCCGAAGTCGGCCGGCGCCGACCCCGGCCCGATGTGCTACCCGACCGGCGGCGACCGGCCCACCGTCACCGACGCCCACGTCGTCCTCGGCCGGATCCCCCCGCACCTGCTCGGCGGGGAGATCCCGCTGTCGGTCGACGCCGCCCGCGCCGGCCTCGAGAAGCTCGGGACGACGCTGGGCCTGTCGCTGGAGCGCGCCGCCACCGGGATCCTGGAGATCTCCGCGTGGAACCAGGCCAACGCACTGCGCCAGGTGACGGTCGCCCGCGGTCTCGACGTCCGCGACTTCACGCTCACCACGTTCGGCGGCTCCGGCTCACTGCTGGCCTGCCGGCTGATGGACATCCTCGGCCTTCCCCGCACGCTGGTCCCGCCGAACCCGGGCAACGTCAGCGCCTTCGGGCTGCTGACCGTCGACGTCCGCAACGACTACGTGCAGACGATGGTCACCCGCGCCGCCGACCTGAGCCCGGAGGCCGTGGCGGGCGCGTTCACCGCGCTGGAGGAGCAGGCCGCCCGGGCGCTGGACGGCGAGGGCTTCACCCGCGACCAGCAGCGGATGCAGCGCACCGCCGACCTGCGCTACGCCGGGCAGGCCTTCGAGGTCCGGGTGCCCGTCGCCGAGGGGCCCCCGGACGACGCCGCCCTGGCCGCGGTCGCCGCGGAGTTCCACGCCGCGCACGCCCAGCTCTACGGCTACGACTTCGCCGACGACCCGCGCCAGCCCGTGGAGTGGGTCAACCTCCGGGTCAGTGGCATCGGGCCGATCCGCCGTCCCGACCTCGTCGAGCTGCCCGCCCGGGACGGCGGGGTGGACCGGTCCGTCACTGGCTCCCGGCGGGTGTTCTTCGACGACGACTGGCTCGACACCCCGGTGCACTGGCGGCCCGACCTCGGCGCCGGTGACGTGGTGACCGGCCCGGCGATCATCGAGGAGTTCGGCTCCACCGTCCCGGTGCACCCGGGGTTCGTCGCGACCGTCGACCGGTTCGGCAACCTGCTGCTCACGAAGGAGTCCGCGTGACCAAGCCCGACGCCGACCCGGTGCTGGTGGAGATCGTCGCCGGCACGCTGGCCGCGATCGAGAAGGAGGTCGAGACCTCGATCGGGCGGACCTCCCGCTCGCCGATGATCCGCGACGCGCACGACTTCCGGGCCGGCATCCACGACCGGCAGCTGCGCAAGCTCACCGGCCGCTCGTACTCCGCTCTCGTGCAACCGGTCGTCCGCGACCACCCGATCCCGACGATGCACCCCGGCGACGTCTTCTTCCACAACGACGTCTACCTCTCCGAGGGCGGCATCGGCCACCTGCCCGACCTGTGCGTGACGGTCCCGGTGTTCGCCTCTGGGCGGGATGGGTCGACCGGCGAGCCGGAGGTGGTCGCCTTCATCCAGGCCTTCGGCCACCACGACGACATCGGCGGCGCGGTGCCGGGCTCCATGCCGTCGGCGGCCACGAGCGTGTTCGAGGAGGGCCTGATGGTCCCCCCGATCAAGCTGTGGGACCGCGGCGTCCGCAACGACGCGGCGCTGACGATCATGACCCGCAACTCGCGGATGCCCGACTCGCTGGCCGCCGACCT
>JAOPUQ010000318.1 GCA_025963425.1 Modestobacter sp.
AGTACTCGGCCAGGTTGCCGTCCATCTGGGCGGTGTACCGGTAGCCGCCCAGCGCTCCGCCGCACTGGCTGGTGAACCCGCGCTGGCAGTAGCTGCAGCGGTAGCAGGGCGTGACGGCGTTGACGGCCACCCGTTGGCCCTCGGTGAAGCCGGCAACCGCTGAGCCCAGCGCGTGCACGACGCCGACCGACTCGTGCCCCAGCGTGCGCCCCGCCTCGACCGGCAACGCTCCCCTGACGGTGTGCACGTCGGAGGTGCAGATCAACGAGGCCGTCGTCCGGACGACGGCCTCCTCCGGTCCCGGCGTGGGAATGGGCTTGTCGACCACCGCCGTCCTGCCGACCTCGGTCATGACGAAAGCGCGCATCGTGCCGGCCACGGGTCACTCCTTGCCGCCGATCGCTGTGATCGGGTATCTGGGTGCACCACCCGGTCCACGACCCCGTCGGGGTCGATGACGGCAGCGTGGCAGGGTGACGGGTGCGGCACCAGCCCCGTGGCCCCGGCTGCGGCTCCCGGCCGACATGACCGTCGCGCGGGCAGGATCGACGACGCTCTGTGAACGGCTCCTCCGGCTCTGAACGCTCGAAGCCGGGCGGCGGCGCAAGCCCGCGTCGATCAGCCGTGCCCGACCGAGTACGAGGTGGCGGCCGCTCCTGCACCGAGCCGCCGATGAGTTCTGCCGCGCTGGGCCGTCATCTCTCAAGCAGCAACCGGACCATCGCGGTCAGCGGTGGCCATCCCGCCTGGGACACGACCGGAAGAGGCACCGTGGAGATCCTGACGAGCACCGACGGCACCGCCATCGCCTACCAGCAGACGGGGACGGGTCCGTCGCTGATCCTGGTGGGGGGGCCTTCTGCGACCGGTCGTCGACGGCGCCACTCACCCCGTTGCTGGCACCGCACTTCAGCGTCTACGAGTACGACCGGCGGGGACGCGGCTCCAGCGGGGACAGTGACGACTACTCGATCGACTGCGAGATCGACGACCTGGCGGCGCTGATCGATGCGGCCGGGGGCTCCGCCCTCGTGTACGGCCACTCCTCCGGTGCAGCGCTGGCCCTCGAGGCCGCGGCGCGCGGCGTCCCGATCACCGCGCTGGCGGCGTACGAGCCGCCGTACACGGCCGCGGCGGACGGCACCGGCGGGTCCGGGGAGCTGCTCGAGGGAGTACGGGTGCGGATCGGTGCCGGTGACCGCGACGGAGCCGCCGCGCTGTTCATGCAGGGCGCCGGAACCCCGCCCGAGGCCATCACCATGCTCCGTCAGGGTCCCGGCTGGCCGCGGGTGCGCGAGCTGGCACCCCCGCTGGTCTACGACCTGACCCTGTGCAACAGCGGTGTGGTGCCCCGCGAGCGGCTGGCGCGGATCGGCGTCCCGACGGTCACCATCTCCGGCGGATCCAGCCCCGAGTGGGCCGGCCACGCCTGCGCGGGCGTGGCGGCCGCCGTCCCCGGGGCGAGGCACGTGGTGCTGGACGGTCAGACCCACGCCGTCGCCCACGACGTGGTCGCGCCGGTGCTGATCGACCACCTCCGACCCTGACCTCCCGAGCGGGGATCCGGGCGGACTCGACGGATGCCCGCCGGGGCGGGCCTGCGGCGAGTCGACGGACCGATCCGTCGGAGCCGGTGGCCGCGGGTCGCCGTTCGGCCGGCTGCGCCGACACAGGCAGGACCCTCACCGGCGGGTCAGCCCTGGACCGGGCCGCAGGCGATGCGACCGCCGGAGTCTCCGGTGTTGCGCGTCATCTCGTCGGGGCCGTTAGGCGCGTATCGCTCCGGGATGTTCGCGTAGTTGTCGCGGTCGGCGTGGACCATGACCGCGCTGCCGTCGTCGTCGGTGAGGTCGGCGCGGGTCAGCGCGTCGGTGACGGTCGTGAGCGAGCCGGCGCCCGACCGGTTGACGTACAGCACCGGGAGGTCGCCGGCGTGCTCGCCGTGGTCGGCAGCTCCGGCGCCGATGTGCCCTCCGGCCGAGAGGAAGTCCCCCGTCATGGAGGGGTCGGCCGGGTTGGCGCTGTCCGGCTCGCAGACGCCGACCGCGTGGACGTGGAACCCGTGGAACCCCGGCGGGAGACCGTCCACCTGGACGGACACCCGCAGGCCGCCCTCGACGTCGGAGAAGGTCACGGTCCCCACCTTCGTGCCCTTCGGGTCGACCAGGGGCGCGGTGAGGTCACCGTCGCCGGCCCCGGCCGACCCGGATCCGGACGCGACGTCCGCGCCGGGGGTTGCGGCCGGTGCCTTGTCACCGGCCCCGCACCCTCCGACGACCAGCGTGACCACGCACGCCGACAGGAACGAGGTGGCAACCGGTCGTCGCATGGAGAGCCTCCTGACGGTCAGCCGCGGCCAGGGACGCCCTCGACCGAGAGCGCATCCGGAGTCCCGGCGCCGGCAACGGAGGTGCCGGGCGCCCCGAGGCGCAGCCGCAAGCCTCCCCCGGCAGGCGTCATAACGGAACCCGATCCCCCACCGCCTCGTGCACGCAACGCTCGGCGAGCCAGTCCGTCCTCAGCAGCCGCGAGGCGGACGGCGCCGGCGCACCGGGCCATCGGACGCGTCGTCCTCGGGTCGATCGCGATCGCCGGCGCGGCCGGGCTCGTCCTCGCCCCGCACAACCTCGCCGGGCCGGTCGGGACCGCCGGTTTCGGTCTGCTCGCGGCGCTGTGGGTGACTGATCCGCACGTTCGCCCTCACCCACGCCGCCGTCACCCTCCGGTTGTGGCTCGGCGTGCTGATCGGGGTCCAGACCGGCCTGGCCCGCGTGGCCGCCCAGACGGCGTTCGACCGGGCGTACCTCCTCGTCCCGTTCCTGGCCCGGGTCCCCAACCTCCTCGTTGCCGAGCGCTACCTCGCGATCCGGCACCGGCGCGCTGCGTCCGCCTGACCCGCCCCGCCCCGCGCCGCAGCCGGCCGGCATCCGTGTCGGCCGGTCCCGGTGCACGCGCATAGACCGGGTGACGGTCCGTGGGGAGCAGCACGGGCGGCCACTCCGCCCTCGACGGCTGCTCGGCAGTGCCGACACTTCGACGCCGTCGAGTGAGCGGCCGACCGTCCTCCGCTCCGGTCCTACGAGGACCGGCCGCCGTGCCGAGCCTGCTGGGGGTCCCGGCCGAGCAGCTCGCGGCTGAACGCCAGTTCCTGTTCGGCGAGCTCGTCGGAGAAGGGCACCCCTCGGCCGGTCGCACGGGCGAGGTCCCAGCCGTGCACCAGCGTCTCGACGGTCCGCACGTGCACCACCACCGGGCCGGGCAGTGTGCCGGCGGGGAGGGTGTACGCCCGTTCCAGGGCACCCGGGGCGCGCAGGGCCTCCACCGCGTGGCAGCGGACGTGGCCGGCGGTCGGCCGTGCCGCACGCCGGGCGTGGGTGCCGGCACCCGCGCGTCCGATCAGCGGCGGTCGGTCGCCGAGTCCTCCACCCAGCACAGGATGGCCCTGCGCGTGTTCTCCATGTGCGCGCCGAGGACGTCGGCAGCCGCGTCGGCGTCCCCGGCCGCGCACGCGTCGGCGATCGCCCGGTGCTCGGCCGCCACCGATCCGAAGCGGGTACGGATGGGCAGCGACAGCCGGCGGAAACGGCGGGACTGGTCGGTGAGCAGGTCGGTCAGCCTGATCAACCACGCCGACCCGCACCGGCTGAGCGTGATCTTGTGGAACCGGACGTGGAGCTCCTCGTACTCGGCGTACGCACGCCCGTCCAGGTCGGCGACGGGGCCGTGCGCCGACGCCGCCATCAACTGGTGGGCGCGGGCCACCTCGCGTCGCCACTCCTCGTCCCCGGCCGCCACGGACCGGCGCAGTGCCATGGGCTCGAGGAGCAGCCGCAGCTCGTAGATCTCGAGCATCTCCTCGACGCGCACCTCCGCGACCCGCACGCCCCGCTGCGGCTGGTAGCTGACCCACCCCTCCCCGG
>JAOPUQ010000047.1 GCA_025963425.1 Modestobacter sp.
TGGCCCGTCGGGCGGAACGGTCGGCGGTGGCGATGTCGGCCAGTGCCACCGGCTGCGACGACGTCGGCGTTCGGACATCCAGGCAGCCACGGACGCAGTTTGCCTGAGCTGGTCTGGGTCGCGGGGCGGCTTCAGGGTCGGTTCAGGCACGGTCAAGTCTTGTTCACGGTCCCTTTCCTCGCCCCCCAGAGCCGCCGGTAGCGCGTGGTGACCACGGACGGATGTGTGCGGCGCCGAAGGGCGCGTTGGGCGCGACTCGTCTCAGAATTGCTGCCCGGCGGGCGCGGGATAGCGTGCTCGCCATGGGCGACCTTGGACCAGTCACCTGGCCACCTGCCCCGATCAAAACCAATCGACTGGTGCTCCGTGAGTCCGAGCCCCGGGACCGTCCGGAGATCATCGAACTCTTCGCCTCACCCGAGGTGGGCGCCTACATCGGGGGCTCGCGACCGCGTTATCAGCTCGAGCGCGAGGTGCCGGAAGTGCCCATGCGGCGCCCCGGCGTCTTCGTCGTCGATCTCGACGGAGCGATGATCGGCTTCGTTCAGCTCGATCGTCGCGACACAGAGCGCCCAGGTCACGTCCGTCCGGAAGCCGGCGAGGCCGAGCTCGGCTACATGTTCCTGCCGGCGGCCTGGGGATGCGGATACGCCACCGAGGCGTGCGCAGCCGCACTCGACTGGTTCGCCAGCACCCGACCGACCGAGCCCGTGGTGCTCTGTACTCAGTCCGCCAACAGAGCGTCGATGCGCCTCGCGGCGAAGCTGGGATTCACCGAGGTGGAGCGGTTCCACGAGTACGGCGCCGAGCAGTGGTTTGGCGCTTGGTCCTCAGTCACGCTGTCCGGTTGAGCTCGCCCTCGACAGCGCAGCGGGCAAGAAGGGCCACCGCGACCCGTCCGCGGCCTGGCCGCAGCAGCTGACAGGACTTCCCCGACTTCACAGCTGGAGGAGTCGACGGACCCGAGAGCACTTGCTCCGCCTGGCGGTACATCGCAGAGGGAGGTCGCGACGCGGACGGTGGATCGTCCCTCCTCACGAGCAGAACGAAGCAGACGGACTGGGCACCCAGGCACGGTCCCGGCTCCACCCTTGACCAGAGTCCGACGACGCCTCATTGTGTCGATGTATTGAGGCAAAGGGGTTCGTCATGACACTGCCTGCGCTGCTACTGCTCGTCATGGTCGTGACTGCGCTGATCGTGGTCGGGGCCACCTGGCGCCCCACCGGCCTGCCGCAGCATGCCGACCGCGGACTGCGGCATGACCGCCTGGTCCAGGCGATCGCACTGGCCGTAGCTGGGTTGACCGCGCTCATGGGTGCTCTGTGGGCGCTGGAGTCACCGCTCGTGCATGGGGAGCTGGCGATACCTCTCGCCGGGGTTCTCGGGGCGGGCATCGGCTATCTGGCGGTCGTGGCCGTGGGGCAGTGGGTGTGGCCTCGACCGGCTGGACCGCGGCGGCGGGCGCTGCTCACCCCGCGGGGGATCGGGGATGTGGCCGGGGGCTGGGCGCCCCGACTGGTCGGAGTCTCGCTGGGCGTTGCGGTCTTGGCGGTGCTCCTTCCGGCTCTGTTGGCGCCGCTGGACGGGCCGTCGGCAGGTACGCGTCAGGTGTTCCGGGCAGGCTGGGATGAGCCGCCCAGCGCGGTGATCACCCTCCGCGAGGTGGCCGGCCTGCCGTGGCCCCTTCGAGAGTTCTTCGGCCTGCCGTGGCCCGGGCTGCGGTACGGGCTACCGGCGCTGCTGGCGATCGGTGTCCTGCTGGCGCTGGCCGCGCTCGCTCTTCGGGCGGTGGCTGATCGGGCGACCGTGACCGACGCCGGTTCGGCATGGGACCAGCAAGCGCGCGCGACGGTCGTGCGCCGCATCGTGACCGCGACTGCCGGCGTCCTGGCGATGGTCGGTGGCCTGTTCATGCTGACCGCGGGGAGCCGCCTCATGGAGACCCAAGCTGGCCTCCCCGTTCTCGGTGGAGGACTGCTGCTGGCCGTCGGCACGCTGTGGGCATCGGCCGGGGCTGGGCTGGCCGTGCTCGGCGTTCTGTGGCCTGGGTGGACCGCGAAGCACACCGCTGCGGCAGGCTCACGGCCATGACGAGTGCCAGGGTCGTGGAGGTCACCGTCGACGACGGCAGCCCCACTCCGCCCTACGAGCAGATCCGAGCCCAGATCGCCGCGCTCGTGCACACCGGTGCACTGGCCGAAGGAGACCGGCTGCCCACCGTCCGCGCGCTAGCCGCTGACCTCGGAGTCGCCGCCGGCACCGTCGCCCGGGCCTACACCGAACTGGAGACCGACGGCCTCGTGGAAGGACGGCGCCGGTTCGGCACGATCGTCACCGGCACCACAGGAGACCCCGCTGCTGCCAGACTTCGGGCGGCGGCCAACCGGCTCGTCATCGCCGCTCACTCCGACGGACTCAGTGACGAGGCGATCGTCGCCGCCGTTCGCGCCGCCCTCAGCGACCAGGCCGTCCATTGAACCTCTGTAGTAGCGCCCCCGGGTGACAGGTCATCGGTCCCGCCACCGTCGCTGTTATACGGGAAGCTTTGAGGGGTGCCCGCTCTCCCGGCACCTGCCGCAGGCTGCGCACTCTCGTACTCCGCATACGAGCTGGCGATCCTGCGAATTGATCTTGAACGGTTTAGCCCAAGACCCGGCGCAGCCAGCGCACCCTCGCCCTGCCGCTGCCCCTCGTCGCGGACCTGCACCGGCACAAGGCGGCCCAGCTCGGCGAACGGATGCTGGCCGGCTCGGAGTGGCACGACGAGGACCTGGTCTTCGCCCAGCCCAACGGCCGCCCGATCGACAAGAAGAGCGACTACGACGACTGGACCGCGCTGCTCCAGAAGGCCGGCGTGCGGCACGTGCGGCTGCACGACGGCCGGCACACCGCGGCCACTCTGCTGCTCAGCGAGAACGTGCACCCGCGGGTGGTCATGGAGCTGCTGGGCCACAGCCAGATGCGCACCACCATGGACATCTACAGCCACGTGATGCCGGACCTCTCCAGGGAAGCCGCCGACCGGATGAGCGCCTGCTGCTGCCCGGTGGAGTGACTCCAACTGCAACCAGAGACGAGTCAGGCCGTCCTCCAGAAGGAGAACGGCCTGATCAACGGGGTGGAGCTGAGGGGACTCGAACCCCTGACCCCCACACTGCCAGTGTGGTGCGCTACCAGCTGCGCCACAGCCCCTTGCGACTCGGTCTGGTGTGTCCGAGCCGTTGGCAACGATACATGGCCCTCGGTCATCCCCTGCGAGGGGCCCACCCCTCCAGCGCGTCACGAATCCGGCCTCGCCGGCCCCTTGGCGCGCCGGTCGTCCAGCGGCACGCTCTCCCCACGCCGGGTCCGCAGCGTGGCGGTCCCGACCCGCGCGCCTCGGCGCCGTCCACTCAGGGGGCACCCCATGCGTCGCCTCGTCCGGGCCGCCGTGATCGCCGCCACCGCCGCCGTCACCGCGCTGTCGGCGGTCGCAGGCTGCGCTGCGTCGACCGCCGACGCCGCCGGCCGGGCCGCCGCCGCCGGCATTCCGAGCCCGAATCGCGCGGTCCCGACACCCCCGCCCTTCGACCTGCAGGCCCACCGCGGTGGCGCCGCGCTCACCGTCGAGAACACCCTCGCGGCCTTCGGCCGGGCGCTCGACCTGGGCGTCAGCACCCTGGAGCTCGACACGCAGATCACCGAGGACGGGCGCGCCGTGGTGACCCATGACCGCGACCCCGACCCACGGAAGTGCACCGACACCTCTCCCGCCACCCCGGGCGATCCCGAGTACCCCTACGTCCCGGGGACCCGGTACATCAAGGACCTCACCCTCGCCCAGGTGCGCACCCTCGACTGCGGCAGCACCTCGCTGGCGGAGTTCCCGGAACAGCAGGCCAGCCCGGGCGCCCGGATGCCGTTGCTGAGTGAGGTCCTCGACCTGGTGCAGCGGCGCGGCGCCGATGACGTCGTCCTCAACCTCGAGCTGAAGGTCAAGGCCGCGTCACCCACGGAGACCGCGCCGCGCGACCAGTTCGTCGACGTCGTCACCCGCGACGTCCGGGACGCCGGCATGCTCGGCCAGGTGACCATCGAGTCCTTCGACTGGGGTGCCCTCATGCGCGTCCGGCAGGTGCAGCCCGACCTGCCGATCATCGCCCTGACCAACGGCCGGCCCTTCCTGCAGACGGGCCTTCCCGGCGCGTCACCCTGGCTCGGCGGCATCGACATCGACGACTTCGGTGGAGATGTGGTGGCCGCTGCCCACTCCTTCGGCGCGGACGCCCTCTCCCCCGTGCACGGCTGCCCGGCCGACGGCGGAGTGGACGACCCCGGGTACGTCCCGTTCACCACTGCCCCGATGGTCAGGTCGGCGCACGCCGCGGGGATGACGGTCATCCCGTGGACCGTGGACGACGCCGCCACGATGCAGTCGCTCATCGACATGGGCGTCGACGGCATCATCACCAACCACCCCGACGTGCTTCGCGACGTGCTGGCCGACGACGGCTTCCCGCTCCCCCCGGCCCACCCGGCCCGCTGACGCCCACGGCGCGGCGAGCGGTGATCCGCCGGCAGCCGCCAGCTCGGCGCGGACCGGGGCTCCGCGACCGTCCTCGACGATGTCCTGATGATGCCCGGCGGCGACCTTGACGCGATCTTGACGCGGAGGACCCTTCCCGGGGCCCCGGCCGCTCGTAGCGTCGGGTCACGCCCAGGGCAGTCCGGGTGGCGGAGACAGGAGAGACACCCGTGGCCACCTCGACCGAGGAGCGAACGCGTCGCCGTCCGATGCGCAACTGGCTGATGGACGGCGCCGCACAGCGCGGAGCCGAGTACCCCGGTCCGCACGGTGAGCCGGCGCACGCGCAGCAGCGGCGGCCCTGGTGGAAGGTCATGTGCCTCACCGGCGTCGACTACTTCTCCACCCTGGGCTACCAGCCGGGCATCGCGGCGCTCGCCGCCGGCGTCATCTCCCCCATCGCCACCCTGGTGCTCGTCGCCCTCACCCTCTTCGGGGCACTGCCGGTCTACCGGCGGGTGGCCACCGAGAGCCCGCACGGCGAGGGCTCGATCGCCATGCTCGAGCGGCTGCTGCCCTTCTGGCGAGGCAAGCTGTTCGTGCTCGTGCTGCTCGGCTTCGCCGCCACCGACTTCCTCATCACCATGACCCTGTCGGCCGCCGACGCCACCGCACACATCGCCGAGAACCCGCTCGTCCCGGCGGCGCTGGGGGACCACCGGGTCGCGGTCACGCTGTTCCTGCTCGCCCTGCTCGGCGCGGTCTTCCTGCGCGGCTTCGGTGAGGCGATCGGCGTCGCCGTCTACCTGGTCGCGGTCTACCTGGTGCTCAACCTGGTCGTCGTCCTGGTCGGGCTCTGGCGGGTGGCGACCACCGGCGGCGTCGTCACCGACTGGACGACGGCGCTGACCACCCAGCACAGCAACCCGCTCGTCGTCGTCGGCGTGGCCCTCATCGTCTTCCCCCGCCTCGCGCTCGGCCTTTCCGGCTTCGAGACCGGCGTCGCGGTCATGCCGCACGTCCAGGGCGACGCCGGCGACTCCGAGGAACGGCCGACCGGCCGGGTCCGCGGCACCAAGACGCTGCTCACCACGGCGGCGCTCATCATGAGCGGATACCTGGTCACCACCAGCCTCATCACGACGCTGCTGATCCCGCAGGAGGAGTTCCAGCCCGGCGGCGCGGCCAACGGCCGCGCCCTGGCCTACCTGGCGCACGAGTACCTGGGCAGCTCGTTCGGCACCGTCTACGACGTCTCGACCATCGTCATCCTCTGGTTCGCCGGCGCCTCGGCGATGGCCGGGATGCTCAACCTCATCCCCCGCTACCTGCCCCGCTACGGCATGGCGCCGCAGTGGGCGCGAGCCACCCGGCCGCTGGTCCTCGTGCTGACGGCGATCGCCTTCCTGATCACCTGGCTCTTCGACGCCGACGTCGACGCACAGGCCGGCGCCTACGCCACCGGTGTGCTCGTCCTGATCACCTCGGCCTCGGTGGCGGTGACCCTCTCCGCCCGACGGGCCGGAGAGCCCGCCAAGGTGGTCGGCTTCGGGGTGATCGCCGCGATCTTCACCTACACCACGGTCGCCAACATCATCGAGCGCCCGGACGGGCTCAAGATCGGCGCGCTGTTCATCGCGGCGATCCTCCTGGTGTCGTTCGCCTCCCGGCTGTCGCGGTCCTTCGAGCTGCGGGTGACCGACGTCGTCTTCGACGAGATGGCTGAGATGTTCCTGCGTGACTGCTCCCGCCGGCGGATGCGCTTCATCGCCAACGAGCCCGACAACCGGGATGCGGCGGAGTACCGGGACAAGCTCGAGCAGATCCGCCGAGAGCACGAATTGCCTGACGAGGACGTCGTCTTCGTCGAGGTGACCGTGCGGGACCCCTCGGAGTTCGAGAGCGCCCTGCGGGTGCACGGCGAGGTGCAGCACGGCACCTACCGGGTGCTGACACTGGAGAGCTCCTCGGTGCCCAACGCCCTGGCGGCGCTGCTGCTGGAGACCCGGGACCGGACCGGCGTGAAGCCGCACATCTACTTCGAGTGGACCGAGGGCAATCCGCTGGCCAACTTCGCCCGCTTCCTGCTGTTCGGTGCGGGCGAGGTGGCGCCGGTGACCCGCGAGGTGCTGCGCGAGGCCGAGCCCGTGGTCAGCCGCCGTCCGCATGTGCACGTCGGCTGACCACCGCAGCGCCTCCCGGGGACGTCAGGCCGGCGGCGGGGTCAGCTGGGCGACGCGGACGTGGTTGCCGAACGGGTCACGGAAGCCGAAGTCGATGCCGTACGGCTGCACGGTGGGCTCCTCGGGGAGCTCGACGCCGCGCTCCTTGAGCTCGGCGTGGGTCTTGTGCGCGTCGTCGGTGGAGAAGAAGAGGTGCCCGCCGGCGGCGCCCTTGGTGACCAGGTCCCGCACCTGGCCGGCGATGTCCTCGCTGACCGAGGGCGGCGCCGGCTTCTCCAGCAGCACCGCGTGGCCGGGGTCGCCGGGCAGCACCACCGTGAGGAAGCGCATCGGGCCGAACTGCACGTCGGTCTGCACCTCGAACCCGAGCTTGCCGACGTAGAAGTCCAGTGCCTGGTCCTGGTCGAGCACGTAGATCTGGGAGATGGTGATCGCGGTCAACATGCGGGGAACGCTAGAGGCGGGGGCTGCCCGCCGGCTTCTCCGAAACTGCTCCGTTCGACCCGGGTCGCAGCCAGCGCATCCCGAAACAGCTGGGCACCGGGGCGAGCGGTCCCCGGCGCCGGTAGACGCTCGGCGGCTCGCCCACCACCTCGGCGAACACCCGGCTGAAGGTGCCCAGGCTGGAGAACCCGACGGCCATGCAGACGTCGGTCACCGTCCGGTCGGAGCTCCGCAGCAGCCACATCGCCCGCTCCACCCGCCGGCGCTGCAGGTAGCGGTGCGGGGTCTCCCCGAAGGTGGCCCGGAAGGTGCGGATGAAGTGCGCCGCCGACACGTGCGCGACCCGGGCCAGCCCCGGGACGTCCAGCGGCAGCGCGTAGTCGCGGTCCATCACGTCGCGGGCCCGCAGCATCCGCCGGTTGGAGTCCTCGCTGCTGGCGCTCACCGGGTCATCCTGCCCCGCGGTGCGCGCCGTCAAAGAACCTGCCGCCGGCGTCAGGACGGCGTCAAGGACCTCGCGCACGGCGGGACCCGGCGCGCCCACTGGGTGCATGACCACCTACCTCCTCACCGGGGCGGTGCAGCTGGCCGCCTTCCTGGGCACCGCCTGGCTGGTGGCCCGCGCCGTCGAGTGGTGCTACCGCCGGTCGGCGCAGCCGCAAGGACCGGATCCTGACGCAACGTTGACGCCGAGAGCTCCCCTGCCTCCGGGCGGCGGGGTGATCATGGGGCATGGCCCGCGGCACGCTGCGCATCTACCTGGGCGCCGCACCGGGCGTCGGGAAGACCTTCGCCGTCCTGGGCGAGGCACACCGTCGCCGGTCGCGGGGCGCCGACGTCGTCGTGGGGCTGGTCGAGACCTACGGCCGCCGGCGCACCATCGAGCAGCTCGCCGGCCTGGAGGTCCTCCCGCGCGCCGAGGTGGTGCACCGCGGGGTCTCCCTCACCGAGCTGGACCTGGGCGCCGTCCTCGCCCGGCGGCCTGACGTCGTCGTCATCGACGAGCTGGCGCACACCAACGTGCCCGGCTCACGGCACGCCAAGCGGTGGCAGGACGTCGAGGAGGTGCTCGCCGCCGGGATCAGCGTGCTGACCACGGTGAACGTGCAGCACCTGGAGAGCCTCACCGACGTCGTCGAGCAGATCACCGGGACGACGCAGCAGGAGACGGTGCCCGACGAGGTGGTCCGCCGCGCCGACCAGGTGGAGCTGGTCGACATGTCGCCCGAGGCGCTGCGCCGCCGGATGGCGCACGGCAACGTCTACCCGGCGGAGCGGGTGGACACCGCGATGGGCAACTACTTCCGGGTCGGGAACCTCACCGCGCTGCGGGAGCTCGCCCTGCTGTGGCTGGCCGACCGGGTCGACGAGGGGCTGCGTCGCTACAAGTCCGAGCACGACATCGACACCGTCTGGGAGGCCCGCGAGCGGGTCGTCGTCGCGCTGACCGGCGGACCGGAGGGCGAGACCCTCGTCCGGCGGGCGGCCCGGGTCGCCCGCCGCACCGGGGACGGCGCCCTGCTGGCCGTGCACGTGCTGCGCTCCGACGGGCTCACCGGAGTCTCCCCCGCGGCACTGCGCGGCCAGCGGGCCCTGGTGGAGAGCCTCGGCGGCAGCTACCACGAGGTCGTCGGGGACGACGTCGCCACGGCGCTGCTGGAGTTCGCGCGCGGCGCCGACGCCACCCAGCTGGTGATCGGCACCAGCCGGCGGTCCCGGCTGGCCCGGGCGCTGCGCGGTGGCATCGGCGGCGAGGTGGTGGCCGGCGCCGGCGAGATCGACGTGCACCTGGTGACCCACGCGGGAGCCGGCCCCCGCGGATGGCGGCTGCCGCCGCTCACCAGCGCGCTCACCGTCCGCCGTCGCATGCTGGGGCTGGCCCTCGCCGTCCTCGGCGTCCCGCTGGTGACCGCCCTGTGCCTGGCCGCCGGCGCGACCCTGTCGCTGGCCAGCGTGCTGCTGGTCTTCCTGCTGCTCGTGGTGGCCGTCGCCCTGGTCGGCGGGCTCTACCCGGCACTGCTGGCCGCGGTGGTCGGCGGCCTGGCCGAGAACTGGTTCTTCACCGAGCCCACCCGCCGGCTGACCGTCGACCGGCTGGACGACGTGGTGGCCCTGGCCGGTTACCTGGTCGTCGCCGTCGCCGTCGCGACCGTGGTCGACCGGTCGGCCCGCCGGGCGGCGGCCGCGGCGCGCTCCGCCGCGGAGACGGCCATGCTGGCCTCGCTGTCCCGGTCGGTGCTGGCCGGCGACCGGGCGCTGCCCAGCCTGCTGGACCAGATCCGGGAGGCGTTCGGGCTCCGGTCGGTGACCATGGTGGAGACGACGGATGACGGCGAGCGCATCGTGGGCTCCTGTGGCGCCCCGGCCGGTGAGGCGCCCGACGAGGTCGCCGTCACCGACACGCTGTCGCTGCGGCTGTGCGGGCGCACCCTGGCCGCGAGCGACCGCCGGGTGCTGGTCGCCTTCGCCGAGCAGGCCGCCGTCGCCCTGCAGCAGGGCCGGCTGGCCGCCCAGGCCGCCGAGGCCGACCGGCTCGCCGCCGGCAACAGCATGCGGACGGCGCTGCTGGCCGCGGTGAGCCACGACCTCCGCACCCCGCTGGCCGGCATCAAGGCGGCGTCCTCGGCGCTGCGCTCGACGGAGCTGGCGCTCACCGACGCCGACCGTGCCGAGCTCGTGGACACCGTCGACGAGTCCGCCGACCGGTTGACCGGGCTGGTGGACAACCTGCTGGACATGAGCCGGCTGCAGTCGGGCGCGCTCACACCGGCGCTGGCGCCGGCCGACCTGGCCGGGGTGGTGCACCGTGCCCTGACCTGGGTCGAGGACGCCCAGCGGGGCCGGGTCACCCTGCACTCCCCCGACGACCTGCCCCCCGTGCTGGCCGATCCCGGCCTGCTGGAGCGGGTCGTGGCCAACCTCGTCGACAACGCGGCCCGGCACGCTCCCGACGGACCGGTCGACGTGCGCACCGGTGCGGTCGCCGGCCGGGTGGAGCTGCACGTCGTCGACCGCGGCCCGGGGGTGTGCCCGGCCGACCGGGACCGGGTGTTCGCACCGTTCCAGCGGCTCGGGGACGCCCCCGCCGGTCAGGGCGTCGGCCTCGGCCTCGCCGTCGCCCGCGGGCTGGCCGAGGCGATGGGCGGGACGCTGACGGCCGAGGACACCCCCGGTGGTGGCCTGACCATGGTGCTGTCCCTGGCGGTCGCGGACGTCCCGGTCGCCGACGTCCCGCCCGCACTCCCGGTGACGACGCGGTGAGCCGCGTCCTCGTCGTCGACGACGATCCGCACCTGCTGCGAGCGCTGCGGATCAGCCTGCGCGCCGCCGGGCACGAGGTCGTCACCGCACCGGACGGCACGACCGCGCTGCACGAGGCCGCCGGCGCGCACCCGGACGTCGTCGTCCTCGACCTGGGGCTGCCCGACCTGGACGGCACCGAGGTGCTGGCCGGCCTGCGCCCCTGGTTCACCGGGCCGGTGCTGGTGCTGTCGGCCCGGTCGGACAGCCGGGACAAGGTCGATGCCCTGGACGCCGGCGCCGACGACTACGTCACCAAGCCCTTCGACATGGCCGAGCTGCTGGCCCGGCTGCGGGCCGCCGTGCGCCGCGGCGCCGACGGCCCCGGCGAGCCGGTCGTCACCACCGAGCACTTCACCGTCGACCTGGCGGCCCGGCAGGTCCGGGTGGACGGCGCCATCGTGCGGCTGACCCCCACCGAGTGGGCGCTGCTGTCGGAGCTGGTCCGGGCGCCGGGACGGCTGGTCGGCCAGCGTGAGCTGCTGCAGTCGGTGTGGGGCCCGGCGTACGAGCGGGAGACCAACTACCTGCGGGTCTACCTGGCGCAGCTGCGCCGCAAGCTGGAGCCGGACCCGGCCAACCCCCGTTACCTGCACACCGAGCCAGGGATGGGCTACCGCTTCACGCCCTGACGTGCGCTTTCGGTACCGAAAGCCCCGGGCTTTCGGTACCGACAGCCCGCGGGGCGGTCAGATGTCGACGCCGCGCTCCCGCAGCCACTCGACCGGGTCGATGCGCTTGCCGTTCATCCCGCCCTGGTGCACCTCGAAGTGCAGGTGCGGGCCGGTGGACTGCCCGCGGCTGCCCTCCAGCGCGATCGTGTCACCCGCGGTGACGATGTCCCCGGCCTCGACCATGATCTTCTCCATGTGCCCGTAGACGGTGACGTCGCCGCTGGCGCCGAGGATGTAGACCGCCAGGCCGAAGCCGCTGGCCGACCCGGCGCGCAGCACGACCCCGTCCTCGGCGGCGTACTCCGGCGTCCCCTTCGGTGCCGCGAGGTCGAGCCCCCAGTGCATGACGCCCCAGCGCATGCAGAAGCAGGTGGTCACCCGGGCGCCCTCGATCGGCATCACGGCGTCGGGCGCGGCCGCCTCGGCCGCGGCCTCGGCGGCGGCCGCCCGCTCGGCGCGGTTGGCGGCCACCTCGGCCAGCCGGGCCTGCGCCTCGACCTCGGTGATCGCCAGCTGCGGGGTGAGCTCGGTGCCCTCGGTCAGCCCCTCGGCGTCCGAACCGAGCAGTGCGGAGACCGGCATCGACTGCTCGGTCGCGCCGGAGATCCCCTGGACGCCCAGCACACCGGCGCCCACGGCGCCGATGACCAGCGCGGCGAGCAACGCGGCGGGGCGCTGCCGGAGGGTGGTGTGAGGCGGCCTCGGGACGGCGCTCTCGTGCGTGCGCGACGACCCTGCGTGCCTCGAACCCATGGACCTGCCCCTCGACCGCGTCCGGCGTCCCCCGTTGCGCACCGGATCGATTGTGCCCATCGAAACACGGCGTGACCGTCCTGTGACCCCACGCGCGGCGTGTTCTGAATGACACGCTTGTAATTCGTTGCCGGGGCCGGCTGACCTGGGCGGTTGCCCGGGGGGGGGTCAGCCGAGCGCGGGCTCTGCCGACGTCCTTGGGGGCGGGTCCGCGGCGGGGTCGCGGAACCGGCGGGCCGCCCCCGCTCCGCCGACCACCAGGCCCAGGCCGACCGCCACCAGCACCGCCACGGCGGCGTGCGCGAGCAGCTGCGGACCGGTCGCCAGCACGTTCGCCGACCACAGCACGTCGACGTCGGGCAGGCCCTGCACCAGCATCAGCCAGCCGGCCACCACGGCCAGCAGCCCGCCGAGCACCCCGCGGCCCCGCCGCGCGGCACGGATGCCGAGAGCCGCCACCGCGAGCACCAGCAGGGCCGGCAGCAGCGCGCCGACCAGGGCACCGGCGTGGGACGAGACGCTCACCGCCGGCTCCGGCGTGGCCACCGCGTGCCAGGCCGAGGCCAGGGCGCCCAGGCCCAGGGCCGCGGCCA
>JAOPUQ010000382.1 GCA_025963425.1 Modestobacter sp.
ATCCCGGCGGCCACGGCGGGCGGGCGCAGGCCGACGTGCCGACGACCTGCGCCCGGTCACGCGCCCCCGTCGCCCGCCCGGAGCACGAACAGGCCGTGGTTCTTGTCCGTGCAGTAGATGTAGCCGCGTGCGTCGACCAGCACGTCCTCGAACTGGGTCACGAGGGTGCTGGGGAGCGCACCCCGCCGTTCCGTCGGGTGCTCGGGCACGTACCACCCCGTCTCGACGGGCTGGTAGGGGTCGGCGATGTCGAACACGCGCAGCCCGGCGTTGAAGTACGCCATGACGATCTCGTCATCGGCGTCCGCCAGGTCCGGGTGCCCTTGGTGCTGATGCTGGTTGTGCGGCCCGAACCGTCCGCCCACGTCGTAGTAGCTGCGATACGGCGCACCGGGCTCCGGACGGGGCATCGGGAACGTCGACACGACCTTCGGGTTCCGCTCGTCCCGCACGTCCACGACGCACGTGTAGTTGAGCGGGTCTGCGGAGCCTTCGAGGATGGTCTCGCTGTTGGCGATGACGAGGCCGCGATCTACCAGGGGCACGGCCGAGTGGCAGCCCAGCATGCTCCCCAGGTCGCCGAAGGACAGCCGGCGGACGAGTTGGGGGCTGGTGGGGTCCGCCACGTCGAGGATCACCATGCCGACCCGGCCGTAGCCGAGGTACGCCCGGCTGCCGACGACGTACGCGGGACCGTGCAGGTAGAAGTCGTGCTCCGGCGTCTCACCACCGGCGACGTGCTGACCGGGCCACCACCAGCGGCCGACCTCCTCGGGACGGGCCGGGTCGCTGATGTCGACCACCACGGGCAGGTGACCGACGTAGCCGTCGGGGTTCGCCGTCATGTACACGAGGTCCCCGCCGGCATAGAAGTTGCGGTGCGTGCCGGTACCGCCGCTGCGCCAGTGCCCCAGGAGCTCGGGGTCCTCGGGATCGGTCCGAACGTCCCAGATGTACGCCCCGTCCTCGAAGGGCAGGCCGGGTTCGACGCCCCACCCCGGATTCGGCTTCTCCAGGGCGGTGATCATCCGTCCGTCGGCCACCTGCACCTGGATCGTCCAGGTGTTCGCGGGACCGTCGATGAACCGGCACAGCCGGGGAGACCGCGGATCGGTGACGTCGACGATCGACCAACCGCGGTGCCACAGGTGGCCGAGATAGAGGTACCAGCGGTCACCGTGCCGCTGCATCGCGAGCTTGAAGCCCGGCCGTCCGGCCAGGTCGTGGTACCCGACGAGGTGCACACCGTGCTGCTCGGCTGTGCCAGGTGGCGTGGTCATGTGGCCTTCCGTCCCGAGGGCTGCGGCGGCGGGCGGTGCACGAGACGGTCGGCCGCAGCGCGCCCACCAGCCCGCCTGCTCGGCTCGCCCGGGGAGCACCGTGCCACACCTCCGCAGTCGCGGCGTGCTGGACGGCGCGCCCTTGCCGTCGTCGCGCTTGCCCCCTATGGTCAGCGCCCGTATGCAGATGACCCTCATCCGTATACAGCCGTGTCGGCTCGTGTACAGCGCCCGAGGAGGGCCCATGACCTTGACCACCCCACCGACGTCGGTCGTCGACCTGCCCGTCGGCTCTTTGGCCACCGGGCTCCGGATCGGTGGCGAGGTCCTCGACGGCAGCGCTGCGCCGATCGAGGTGGTGAACCCCGCGACCGGCGAGGTGTTCGCCACCGTGGCCAGCGCGGACGCCGCGGACATGGACAAGGCCGTCCGGGTCGCCGACGCCACCTTCCGCTCCGGCGTCTGGAGCCGGCTGGCCATCCACGATCGCGCGCAGCTGATGCACCGCTTCGCCGACGGCATCGAGGCGCGGATGGGGGACCTCTACACGATCGAGACGATGAACAACGGTCGTCCGATCACCGAGACCAAGGCGCAGATCACCCGCCTGCCGGAGTGGTACCGGTACAACGCGGCGCTGCTGCTGGCCGACCGGGACGCCGTGGTCCCGCTGCGCGGTGATTACCACGCCTACACCAGCCGCTTCCCGCTCGGCGTCGTCGGCATCCTGGCCTCGTTCAACCATCCGATGATGATCTCGTCGAAGAGCCTCGCCCCCGCCCTGGCGACGGGCAACAGCGTGGTGCTGAAGGCGTCGGAGCAGACGCCGCTCACCGCCCTGCTGCTCAGCGACATCGCGGCCGACGCCGGCATCCCGCCGGGCGTGCTCAACGTCGTCACCGGCCTCGGCCCGACCGCCGGCGCGGCCCTCACCGAGCACCCCCTCGTCAAGAAGGTGGTCTTCACCGGCGGCACGGAGCCGGGCCGGTCCATCGCCCTGGCCGCCGCGCGCCGGTTCGCCAAGGCCACCCTGGAGCTGGGCGGCAAGTCCCCGGTCCTGGTCTTCGCCGACACCCCCGTGGAGGTGGCTGCCCGCGGTGCCGCCTTCGCCGGGTTCATCGGCGCCGGCCAGACCTGCATCGCCGGCAGCCGGCTGCTCATCCAGCGCGAGTGCTACGACGACGTGGTCGAGGCGCTGGCCCGGCTGGCCGGGCAGATCCGGATCGGCGACCCGGCACTGCCGGAGACCCAGCTCGGCCCGGTGATCTCCGAGCGGGCCCGCACCCGGATCCTGGGGCACGTGCAGAGCGGGGTCGCCGAGGGCGCCCGGGTGGTCACCGGCGGGTCCGCGGCCGAGGTGCCCGGACTGCCGGGTGGGTTCTTCGTGCAGCCGACGGTGCTGGCCGACGTCACCAACGACATGCAGATCGCCCAGCAGGAGATCTTCGGCCCGGTCGTCGTCGCCATCCCCTTCGACGACGAGGACGAGGCGGTGCGGCTGGCCAACGACTCCCCGTTCGCCCTCGGCTCGGCGATCTGGACCCGCGACG
>JAOPUQ010000063.1 GCA_025963425.1 Modestobacter sp.
GGTCGCGGCCCGATGATGACCTTCACCCACGTGCCGACCTTCCCGCCGGCCGACTTCCGGGACGTCGTCCGCCCGAACTTCGACACCCTGTACTCGATCGCCTGGCTCGACGTCACCGAGGAACCCGCGATCCTGGACGTGCCCGATGCCGCCGGCCGGTACTACCTGCTGCCCATGCTGGACATGTGGACCGACGTGTTCGCCAGCCCCGGCAAGCGCACCACGGGCACGGGGGCGGCGCGCTTCGCCGTGGTCCCCCAGGGATGGCAGGGGACCCTGCCCGACGGGGTGCAGCGCATCGACACACCCACCCCCTACGTCTGGCTGATCGGCCGCACGCAGACCAACGGCCCGGCCGACTACGCGGCGGTGCATCAGTTCCAGGACGGGCTGCGGACCGCACCGCTGTCCCGCCCGGACGCGCCGCAGGAGCCGCAGCAGCCGGGCACCTTCCAGCCCGACCCGACGGTGGACATGCAGACCCCGCCGCTGCGGCAGGTCAACCAGATGACCGGGGCGGACTACTTCACCTACGCGGCCGAGCTGATGAGGCAGCACCCACCGCACGTCACCGACCAGGCGATGATCGCCCGGATGCGGCGCCTCGGGCTCCGCGCCGGCGACAGCTTCGACGCCGAGAGCGCCGACCCGGTGGTCCGCCAGGTGCTCGAGGCGGCGCCGGCCGCCGGTCTGGCCGCGATGAACGCGAAGCTGCCGACCCTGGCGCGGGTGGCCAACGGGTGGCAGTTGAACACCGACACGATGGGCGTGTACGGCGACTACTACCTCAAGCGGGCCACCGTCGCGATGCTCGGGCTCGGCGCCAACCAGCCGGAGGACGCGGTGTACCCGCTCAACCTGGCCGACAGCGAGGGCCGGCCGCTGAACGGGGCCCACGACTACGTTCTGCACTTCGACCCGGCCGAGCTGCCGCCGGTCCACGCCTTCTGGTCGATCACCCTCTACGACGACGAGGGCTTCCCGGTGGCCAACCACCTGAACCGGCTCGCCATCGGCGACCGCGACCCGCTTACCTACAACGCGGACGGCTCCCTGGACCTCCACATCCAGCACGCCGACCCCGGACCGGACAAGCAGTCGAACTGGCTTCCGACGCCGGCCGGGCCCTTCAACCTGACCGCTCGGCTGTACTGGCCCAAGCCCGAGGTCCTCGACGGCAGATGGGCCCCACCGGCGGTACGGGCGGCCGGATAGGCCCCGGCCGCACGAGGCGGTCGGGGCGACGGGGTCGAGCACCGCGGAGGCGGTCAGTCGGTGTCGCGGCTGTACAGGAGCACGGTCCGCACCAGCAGTGCGACGGCGGCGTACCCGCCGAAGACCAGGGCGTTCTCCGGCCGGGTGAGCGCGATGGCGATGGCCTTGGCGGAGTCGAAGTCCGAGTTGTAGGCGAGCAGGTGGGTGCCCGAAAGGGAGGAAGCGGGCGACCTCTTCGGGGAGGAAGACGTTGAGCAGGTTCTCGACGACGAAACCCCAGACGAGGAGTCCCCGACGGCCCACGCCCCAGGACGGCGGCGGTCACCGTCGTGGCCAGCGCGATGACCCAACGCGCCGGTCGCGCAGCCACCGCGACCGCCAGGGTGCCGTGCTGGGGCGAGGATCGCTCGAGCATGTTCGCCCATGACCTCGTCGTGGTCGGCGGGGGAAAGCTCCTCCTCGCGGAGCCCTCGCTGCCGTCACGCACGCAGCGACGTCGCCGTGGTCGTCGAGACACCGCAGCCGGTCGAGCGCGCCGCCGTCCTCGCCCGGCACGACCTCGTCCGAGCGCGTGGCCGGCCGGCTGATGGTCCGGGGGACGACAGGTCGCGGGTTGGCAACGATGTGATCCTTATCGCATTTTCTGCGATAACGTGCCGCCCCAACGCCCCGCAGCGCCGACCAGCTGACCCGCACATCGTCGAACGGCACGGCACGCGGTACGGGCTCCCGGGGTCCGCTCCGGTCCGCCGCCTCGACCTGGCCGACGACCGAGAAGAGAGGTGCCGTCCGTGCTGACCATCGACGCACTGCACGTGACCTACGGTGGGGCGGTCCAGGCCCTGCGCGGGATCTCCATGGAGGTCCCCGACGGGAAGGTCGTCGCCGTCCTGGGCAGCAACGGGGCCGGCAAGACCACGCTGCTGCGCACCATCTCCGGGACGCTGCGCCTGCACCGGGGCAAGGTCGAGTCCGGTTCGGTCCGCTACGGCGACAGCGTGCTCGGCAACCGCGACCCGGCGCAGACCGTCCGGCTGGGCCTGGTGCAGGTCCCCGAGGGACGGCACATCTTCGGCCGGCTGACCGTGGAGGAGAACCTGCGGGCCGGCGGCATGGGCAACAAGGACAAGGCCGCCAAGGCCAGGGCGCGCGACCGCGTGTACGAGATGTTCCCCGTGCTCGAGGAGCGCAGTGCCCAGCGCGGGGCGCTGCTGTCCGGCGGCGAGCAGCAGATGCTGGCGATCGGCCGGGCGCTGATGGCCAGCCCGCAGCTGCTGCTCCTCGACGAGCCGTCGCTGGGCCTCGCGCCGCGCATCATCGGCCAGATCGGCGAGGTCATCGCCGAGATCAACCGGCAGGGCACGTCCGTACTGCTGGTGGAGCAGAACGCCACCATGGCGCTCGGCGTCGCCGACCTGGCCTACGTGCTGGACGTCGGCGAGGTCTCGCTGTCCGGCTCCGCCAAGGAACTGGCCCGCACCGACGAGGTGCAGCGGCTCTACCTCGGGCACGACAGCGACGAGCCGCGGCAGCGGGCCGGTGTCGCGTCGGGCAAGACGCTGTCCCGGTGGACGGCGTGACCGCGGCGCGGGAGGTCGACGAGCCGACCCGGTCGGACATCCCACCGGTCGAGGTCGACGGCGTCAGCGTGCGCTTCGGTGCGATCACCGCCCTCTCCGACGTGTCGTTCACCGTCGCTCCCGGCACCATCCACGCCGTCATCGGCCCCAACGGCGCCGGGAAGTCGACGATGTTCAACGTCCTGTCGGGGGTCTACCAGGCCGCCGAGGGGCAGGTCCGTTTCGGCGACGCCCGGCTCGACCGGATGCGCCCGTACCAGATCGCCGGCATCGGCGTGGCGCGGGCGTTCCAGAACATCGCCCTCTCGGGAACGCAGTCGGTGGCCGAGAACCTCATGCTCGGTCGGCACCACCTCACCAAGGCCGGCTTCATCGCCGCCGGTCTCCGCCTCCCGCGGGCCACCCGGGAGGGGAAACGCCACGGGGAGCGGGTCGCCGAGATCGCCGAGTTCCTGGAGCTCGGCGACAAGCTGCAGACGCCGGTGGGCGTCCTGTCCTACGGCGACCAGAAGCGGGTGGAGGTCGCCCGGGCGCTGTGCACGGAGCCCCGGCTGCTGCTGCTCGACGAGCCCGTCGCCGGGATGAACGCCGAGGAGACCACCCGGATGGCCGAGGCCATCCGGGAGATCCGGTCCGCGCTCGGCATCTCGATCGTGCTGGTCGAGCACGACATGGGGATGGTCATGTCCCTCGCCGACCGGGTCACCGTCCTCGACTTCGGTCGCCGGATCGCCGACGGGACGCCCGCCGAGGTGCAGTCCGACCCCGAGGTCATCCGGGCCTACCTCGGGTCCGGTGACGAGATCAACCCCTCCGACGCCGCCGCCGGACACCCCTCCGAGACCCCCGGGACGCGCCCGTGACCCAGTTCCTGTCGCTGTTGCTCAACGGCCTCTCGCTGGGCGCGCTCTACGCGCTCATCGCTCTCGGGTTCGTGATCATCTTCAAGGCCAGCGAGGTGGTCAGCTTCACGCACGGCTCGCTGCTGCTGCTCGGCGCCTACTCCATCGCCCGGCTGTCGGACAGGATCGGCTTCCTGCCCGCCGTCCTGGCCGGGGTCGCGCTGACCGCGGCGGCCGCGTTCGTCATCGAGCGGGTGGTCATCAACCGGCTGCGCGGGGCACCGGTGATCAGCCTGGCCATCGTCACCATCGGTATCGACATCATCCTGCTGACCGAGCTGATCCGACGGATCGGCTCGGACATCCTCAACGTCCCGCACCCGTGGGGCGGGAAGTCCTTCCGGATCGGTGACGTCGGCATCAGCCAGAACCGGCTGATCGCCACCGCTGTCGCCGGCGTCCTCATCGTCGCGTTCTTCCTGGCCTTCAAGTACTCCAGCTGGGGCGTGGCGATGCGAGCGTCGGCCGAGGACGGCGAGACCGCGGCGCTCATGGGGATCCGGCTGGGCCGGGTCTCCGCGCTCGCCTGGATCGTGGCCGGCGCGCTCGCCGCCGTCGCGGCGCTGTTCCTCGTCGGCGCGCCGACCCCGGGGGTGAGTGCCGCTGCCTACACCGTGGCGCTGCGGGCCTTCCCGGCCGCCATCCTCGGCGGCCTGGACTCGACCGGTGGCGCCCTCGTGGGCGGACTGCTGATCGGCCTGGCCGAGTCCTTCGCCGCCGGCTATCAGGACCAGCTGCTGTTCCTCGGCCGCGGGTTCGGCGACGTCGTCCCCTACGTCGTGATGATCGCCGTCCTTCTGGTCCGCCCCTCCGGGCTGTTCGGGACCAAGGAGCTGACCCGTGTCTGAGGCGACCGCCCCGGCCGCGCGGGGAGCGACCCACACGGCTCGCCACGCGGCGACCGCCCGGCACCGCTCGCTGCTCAGGCCGTTGCTGCTGGCCGCGGTGCTCGTGGTGCTGCTGCTCGCCCCCCTCTACGTCGAAGAGTTCTGGCTGCGCACCGGCTTCGCGGTGTTCGGGGCGATCGTGGGCGCGATCGGCCTCAACCTGCTCGTCGGGACCACCGGACAGCTGTCCCTGGCCCACGCCTTCTTCCTCGCCGTCGGCGCCATCAGCTACGTCTACGTCTCCGGCGAGTCAGGCGGCCTGGGGACGACGACGCTGGGCGGGCTCGGCTGGCCGCCACTCGTCGGCATGGTCGTCGGCGTGCTGCTGGCCGGTCTCGCCGGCCTCGTCTTCAGCCCCATCGCGGCCCGCCTGCGCGGCATCTACCTCGGTGTCGCATCGCTGGGTCTGGTCTTCATCGGGCAGCACGTCCTCAACACCTGGACGTCGGTGACCGGCGGCTTCAACGGGCGCTCGGCCCCCGACTTCTCGCTGTTCGGCTTCACCTTCGCGAACGACAACCCCCTGCTGTTCATCGCCGGGGTCCCGTTCCGGGAGGCCGAGCGCTTGTGGTACCTGGGCCTGGTCCTCGCCCTGGCCGCCTACCTGTTCGCCCGCAATCTGCTGCGCAGCCGACCCGGCCGGGCGCTGCAGACACTGCGGGACAGCGAGGTCGCGGCGTCGGTGATGGGCGTCGACGTCCAGCGCTACAAGGGCCGGGTGTTCCTGGTCAGCTCGATGTACGCCGGGCTGTCCGGCGTCCTCTACGCGTTGTCCATCGGCAGCGTCGCGCCCGAGTCCTTCGGCCTCGAGGTGTCCATCCAGTACCTCGCCATGATCGTGCTCGGCGGCCTGGGGTCAGTGGGCGGCGCGGCGTTCGGCGCGCTGTTCGTCAGCGCGCTGCCCCTGGTCTTCCAGCGCTACGCCGACGCGCTGCCCCTGGTCAGCAGCCCGGGGCAGGGCGGCCTCAACGCCGGGGAGGTGGCGCGGTACCTCTACGGCGCGGCGGTCGTCCTCGTGATCATGTTCGAGCCCGCCGGACTCGCCGGCCTCGCCGGCCGCTTCCGGCGCCGGGGCCGCGACCCCGGCGGAGGCCGGGCCACCCGCTCCTCCTCGGCCTCGACCGATCCGTCGACCAGCTCTGTCCCGTCCGACCGACCAGCACAAGGGAGCACCACATGAACCAGGACACGTTGAAGCGGGGCGCGGCGGTCCTCGCCGCCATCACCGTGGTCGTGGCAGCCGGCGGCTGCAGCAACAAGGCGCAGGACAGCGGGTCGTCCGCCGCGAGCGGCGGGGCCGGCGACGTCCAGACCGACATCGGCGTCGAGGGCACCACCATCAGCCTGGGCGTCCTCACCGACCTGACCGGCGTCTTCGCCGCGCTGGGCAAGGACATCACCAACGCCAACACGCTGTACTGGAAGGACAACAAGGTCTGCAACACCTACGACGTCACGCTCAACGTCAACGACACCGGCTACGTCCCCCAGACCGGCGTCCAGCTCTACAGCGGCATGAAGGACAGCATCCTGGCCATGCAGCAGACGATCGGTTCGCCGATCAACACGGCGCTGGCACCGGAGTACACCGCGGACAAGATCGTCAACTTCCCGTCCGCCTGGGCCCAGACCCTGACCGAGATCCCGGGCACCGGTGTCGTGGGCGCGACGTACGCCGTGGAGATCGCCAACGGCTACGACTACATGTTCAAGCAGGGCCTGCTCGCGGACGGCGACACCGTCGGGCACATCTACTTCGAGGGCGAGTACGGCGCGAACGGGCTCGCGGGCACCCAGGCCGTGGCCAAGAAGCGCAACCTCACGGTCGTCGAGGCGCAGATCAAGTCCACCGACCAGGACATGAGCGCGCAGATCACCCAGTTCAAGGCGGCCGGCGTCGACATGGTCGCCCTGACCGTCGCACCCGCGCAGCTGGCGTCCGCTGCTGCGGCGATGCAGGCCCAGGGGCTCGACGTGCCGATCCTGGGCAGCAACCCCGTCTTCGCACCCGGCCTCCTCCAGGGCCCGGCCGCGGAGAAGATCAAGAAGGACCTGTACGTCGCCTCGCCCGTGTCCGCCTTCGACGCGCACCCCGACCTGCTGAAGGAGTACCAGGCCGCCTATCCGGACGCCACACCCAGCCTGGGCGTCCTCGTCGGCATCGGCATGAGCGAGATCATGAAGCAGGTGCTCGACTCCGCCTGCGACAACGGCAACCTCACCCGTCAGGGCGTGCTGGACGCCTTCAACGCCCTGACCAAGGTGGACACCGGCGGCGTCGTCGTCCCGATCCGAGGGTTCCAGGCGGGCACGTCGCCGAGCCTGCAGAGCTTCGTCCTGCAGCCGGCCGACGTGCCCGGTGGCGCCACCGTCGTGGCCGACGCCTTCGAGGGCGAGTTCGCGGCGGACATCGCCGGCTGATCCGACCCGGACAACGCAACGGTGCTTCCTCCCTCCGGGGAGGGGGCACCGGTGCGCTGCCCGGGGGCGGCGGGCGGACTACAGCTGACTGCGGCGGGCGGGCGGCAGCAGGCGGATCGCGAGCAGCCCGGTGGCGGCCGCGGCGACCGACAGCGGCAACGTGGCAGACGTCGCCCGCGCCGCGGTGGCGATCGCGAACGGCGCGGCGAAGCCCACGTAGGCGCAGGCCAGGAACAGCGACGTCAGCGCTCCCCGGCGGGTGGCTGCGGCGAGCCGGGCGGTGAGCGTGAGACCGGCGGCGAGGCACAGCCCACTTCCCGCCCCCAGCAGCGGCGCGGCGGCGACCAGCCAGGGCAGCGCCGCCGTGGCCGCGAACGCCGCGGCCGCGCCGAAGCCGGCCGCCCCGAGGGCGACACCGACGACGGCGGTCCACCGGCCCAGCCGGCGCTGCAGGCCGGCGACGAGCGTCCCGGCCCCGAGCGTGACGCCGGCGAGGACGCCGGTCACCGCGACCCCGGCGCTCGGCAGCTCGACCAGCAGCGGCACGGCCGAGACGACGGAGGACGGGAACGCGTAGACACACACCGCCACCGGCGCCAGCACGGTCGCCACCAGCGCACCGTCACCGCGCCGGATCAGCGGCACCTCCGGCGCGCGGACCCCGTCCACCCGGTCGCCGACCGGGACGACGGCGACGGTCTCGGGCAACCGGGTGGCCAACGCCAGCCCGCCGGCGGCCAGCACCGTGTGGACCAGGTAGGGCAGGACCGTGGGGGCCGGCGCGTACTGGCCGAGGAAACCGCTGACGAGCGGGCCCAGCGAGAAGCCCGCCGTCATGGCGAACGCCGCCCGCCGCCCGCCCGCCCCCTCCCCGGAGGCCAGCGACAGCTCACCGACCCAGGCACTGCCCACGCTGAAGACGACGCCGCTGACGACGCCCTGCACGAAGCGGGCGCCGAAGAGGAGGGCGATCGACCCGCCGGCCGCGGCGAAGGCCAGCGACGCGAGCGCGGCCAGGGCCATCCCCGGAAGGGCGACCCGGCGGCGGCCGAGCCGGTCCGAGAGCGGGCCGGCGAGCAGCAACGCCGGCACCAGGCCGGCGGCGTAGCACCCGAACAGCGCGGTGAGAACCTCCGGCGACAGGTCCAGCCGCTGTTGGTAGACCAGCAGCAGCGGCGTCGGGACGTTCGTGCCCGCCGCGACGGCGAACAACGCGAACACCGCTCGCCGCCACGTCACCGGGCGACCCTACGGACCGGTGCCCGGGTCGCCCGGCAGATCGTCGGGCCGGGCGGGCGCACGACCCCCTCCCGGCCGCGCTCGGGCCTCAGCAGCAGCGGCTGACCGCGGTCCGCTGCTCGAGCGCCGCGGACCTGCGCCGCTCGAACTCGCGCCGGCTGATCGGCGTGTGCCCGTGCTGCTCACACTCCCGCAGGTAGTCGTCCCAGCGCGCCTCCCCGCTCCACTCGCGCAGGTACCAGCGCACCCCCCGCCAGGCGCGGACGACGGCCGGCCGCACCATAGCGGCGTCCTGGTCCGGCACGGCTACGCGTCCTCGCCGTGCGCCGGGGCGTGCCGACCCGCACCCGCGCCGACCAGTCGCTCGTGCTCGGCGATGGTGCGCTTCTCCTCGGCAGTGGCGATCAGGCCCGATGGCTCCACGATGGCCGACGGCGTGGCCGGTTCCTCCGTGGTCGGCAGCGACCCGCCGGACCGGATCGCCCGGACGATGACGACGACGGCGTTGCCGACGACCACGAGCACCAGCACGGCGAAGAGGCTCTGCAGGACGCCGTTGACGGTCGAGTTGGTGATGATCTGCTGCATCTGGTCGGCGTTCTGCGCCGGCGCGAGCACCTCCCCGGCGGCCTGGGCGTCGGCGTACCGCTGCCGCTGCGCGAAATAGCCCAGGATCGGGTTGTCGGAGAACACCTTCTGGTAGCTCGCCGTCATGGTGACGATGAGGTCCCAGGCCAGCGGGATGCCCGTCACCCAGGCGTAGCGGAGCTTGCCGTGCTTGATCAGCAGCACCGTGGCGAGGGTCAGCGCGATGGCGGCCAGCAACTGGTTGGCGATCCCGAACAGCGGGAACAGCTGGTTGACACCGCCCAGCGGGTCGGTCACCCCGATGTAGAGCATGTAGCCCCACAGTCCGACGACCGCGGCGCTGGCGATGATGTTGCCGGGCCGCCACGACAGGTCACCGAAACGCGGCCAGACGTTGCCGATCGTGTCCTGCAGCATGAAGCGCCCCACCCGGGTGCCGGCGTCGACGGCGGTGAGGATGAACAGCGCCTCGAACATGATCGCGAAGTGGTACCAGAAGGCCTG